>NZ_JAMYLR010000007.1:0-226874 GCF_040318155.1 Mesorhizobium sp. M1307
TCGGGGGGTGGTGGGGGCGTTTTGGGGCGGTCCCCGCCCCCCCCGGCGCCCTCTCTTTTTTTTCACCCCAACCCCCCCGGGGGGGGGTCTTTTCGCCGCGGCGCCCGGCTCAGGCTGTGATGACCGGGCGCTTACTTGCCGCAGTGGTTGTCGTTCACCGTCGGCGCCATCGTGCCCGGAGCCTTGCCGGTCGCATCAGGCAGAGCCCCCTGCGGGCCCGGCGGGCAATTCCGGTCGGCATTCGAATTCGTCGTTGAGAAATCGCGAATGCTATTGGTGATGGTCGAATCCGTGCCGGTGTCAGGGCCGCCATTATCCGGGACTACGACCGTCCGCCCGCTACCGTCGGCAGCGGCTCCGGACGGGTCGCCGACGTTCTGGGCCATCGCTGACGTGGCCAGACCGATCGTAAGCGCCGAAGCTGCGAGAATTTTCGTGAGCATGATGCTTCTCCTTTTTACGAGGGTCGTCGCGTTGCGACTACGAAAACAACCGTTCGGGCGGGCGAAGGTTCCGACAAATTCCCCATGAAATTCAGCATGTTCTCAGGTGTTCAAGGCGGCCGCCATGCCATTCTCCGCGGGCATGCATCTGTGGACTTTTCTGACGGCCCGGCCCGGCATTTTGCTCGCCGCATGAGCGTACGCCTTACCGTCCCGCCGGAACAGGAATGCTCCTTGTGAGTTCATACCTTTGTACAATGCGACGCGCTGATGCGAATGGCGGCAGCGCAAACAAGGAGAGCAGACATCATGGGCCTTGGAACCATTCTCATCATCATCTTGGTCCTTGCCTTGCTTGGCGGCTTCAGCGGCTTGGGCGGCGGACCGTTCTATGGCACGGGCTATTACGGTGGTGGCGGCCTCGGCTTGGTGCTGCTTATCGTCATTATCCTGGTCCTGCTTGGGCGCATTTGATGCATGTCGTGCAAAAGTGTGCAGCGGTTTTGTGATAACGACATGCATAAAACAGGAAGCTAAAGCGCGTCGCATGAGGCCGGCCAAACGCGACACGCGTTAGTGTCACGCTCGCGACAAAAACGCCTGCCGCTTGGTAATTAGCGCCGGGCGTTTTGTCGTGAAAAGACTAGATTTCCAAGATCCTTGGCAAACCGGGACCCTGGCTAGAAAGGGCGACTCGGTGCCGAACCTTTCGGCGCCGAGGACGCCACCATAGCAGCAGCTTATTGTTGGCGATCGGCGGCCAGCGCTTCTTTCAGATCGGCGTTGAGCACACCCTCGTTGAACAGCGACATGATACGGGCTGCCAACCGCTCGCGGACAGGACTGTCGTCCGCAACACCCAACTCGCGGCAGCAGTCGTCGAGCGCTTTTCTCAGCACGCTCAGTTCGGCTGGAGTTGCTGCACCTTGCATCGGCATGCCATCCTCCCTTGAAAAGGGCGAAAGCGCGAAGCGTCTTTCAAGCGTCCACTCGCCGTGCCTGTGTGGACGACTCCAATTCAATTAGCGCCGCTCTCGTCCAAACTCAATGTACGGAAATTACCAAGCAGACAGTTTGGGAACGACTGCCTTGCACCTGCATTGTTGCTGCGATCCAACCCACCCCTCATTTGGATCACTGGGCGTAGCCCACGACGCCCGAATGGAGCCCGTTGCATCCCTCGCGACGGGCTCTTTTCGAGCCCGGCGATTCAATTGTCGTTTTCGTACCAAACCGACTTTGGTACGTTTCCAACTCTAACTTTCAGTCGGATGTTTTCGTAGGCAAGCGGCAGGAGAAACTGCCGTGCATCGATTCATTTTTTTATTTAGTAGGCTCCATACCTTTCAGTGCTTATATAAGCGTTATCGTCCGCAGGTTATACCGGGCGCGGACGGCTGGGAGATAAAAAGGCTCTTGCCCTGTTTTGGGCCCAGCTATGTCTGATCCAGCAAATTCCAATAAAAATCCGTACAAAAACAAGCTGTTGCGCCGAATGAGCGCCGGCGATTTCGCATCTCTCGAGCCGCACATCGAGCGCTGTTCGCTGGAGTTACGGCAATCGCTCGAAGTGTCCGGATCGCCGATCGAGGCCATTTATTTCCTCGAGGACGGCATCGGTTCGGTGGTTGCGAAAATGCCGAACGGCAGCGATGCGGAAGTTGGCCTTGTCGGCTTGGAAGGTATGACCGGCTCGGCCCTGATAATGGGCGACGACCGTACGGTCCATGATTGCTATGTGCAGCTGGCGGGAGAAGCTGCCAGGATCGACGCCGAGCCGTTCAAGGCGGCGCTGACGCAAAGCCCGACGCTGCGGCTGTTCTTGCTGCGCTACGTGCAATATCTGCATGTCCAGACTGGCTATACCGCGCTGGTCAACGCGCGATCGAAACTTGAAGACCGGCTGGCGCGCTGGCTTCTCATGTGTGACGATCGGGTGGACGGCGGCCGGCTGACGATCACTCACGAATTCCTGTCGATCATGCTTGGCGTAAGACGTCCGGGTGTCACGGTCGCGCTGCAGCTGCTCGAGGGGCGAGGGCTCATCCGGTCCCGCCGCGGCGAAATTATCATTCGCGATCGCGATGGTCTCGTCGCACTGGCGGATGGCGGCTACGGCCTGGCCGAGGCCGAATATACCCGCCTGGTCGAGCATATCGGCGAGCGCTGACGCGGCGCTTTCCTGGCCGATTGCTGCCGCAGGTCGAGGCCCCTTGCGACACTACACGGCGGGTCGGAAAAATTTTCAAAGCTCCCGGACCGTCAGGGAACTTGTTTCCCGTCGGAGGGTTATGGGACGCCTCTACTTTGCGAGGCGGCACCAACCATTCGGGAGAGGATCATGGCGACCACGAAAAAGGCCGCGAAGGCGGCAAGCAAGGGCCTTGAGGATCTGTTCCTCGACGGGCTCAAAGACCTCTACTACGCCGAGAAGAAGATACTGAAAGCGCTGCCTAAAATGGCCAAGGGCGCGGAGTCGGAAGAAGTGACCGCCGCCTTCGAGAAACACCGCATGGAAACCGAAGGACATGTCGACCGCCTGGAAGAGGTGTTCGAGAAATTCGGCAAGCCGGCCCGCGGCAAGACCTGTCCGGCGATTGACGGCATCATCGAAGAGGGCTCGGAAGTGCTCGAGGAGTATAACGGTGCTCCCGCGCTCGACGCCGGGCTTGTCGGCGCGGCGCAGGCCGTCGAACATTACGAGATCGCTCGCTACGGCACTTTGATCGCGTGGGCGGAAGAACTCGGCAAGAGCGACGTTGTCGAGCTGCTCAGGGCAACTCTCAAGGAAGAGGTCGCGACCGACGAAGCGCTTTCCAAGCTCGGCGAAAGTGGTGTCAACGAACGCGCAATGCAAGAAGCCGCTTGATTTCAAAACCGCAACCGAGCCTCGGAAATGGTTGCCAAGGCTCGGTTGGCCGCGGTGAACCGGTGAATTCTGCATTGGTCTGTCATGAACGGCAGGACGGGGCAGCAAGAGCTTGAATCGGTGCCTCGGGACGGACTTACTCGATCTGCTCGAACGTGCATTGCCGGGGCTGCTTGTCCGGCCGCCAGCGCAATAGCTTGGTTCCATGCCGGAACCGGTCGCCTGTCACATGGTCGAAACGAACCTCGACCACCAGTTCAGGCTTTATCGGCTCCCATTGTCCGCTGCGCTCCGTGCTCCAGCGGCTTGGCCCGCCCGGCGCCTTGCCGGTGAAACCCGGTTTGGCCCGCAGTTTTTCCAGCTGTCTGGTTAGCGCCGCCCTGTCGTCCTTGCCGATGGTCGAGGTGAATCCGACATGGTCCAGCCTGCCTTCGTTGTTGTAGAGGCCAAGCAGCAGGGATCCGACTTCGTTGCTGCCGGCGAGATAGCGAAAGCCGCCGACCACACAATCCGCAGTTCGCAGCCGCTTGACCTTGACCATGGCGCGCTCGCCGGGCCGGTATGGCCCGGCGATCAGTTTTGCAACGACACCGTCGGTCGAGCCATGGCCGGCGCCTTGCAGCCAGCGCTCGGCGGCAGCGGCGTCGTGCGTATATTTGGACAGGTGCAGTTCGGGCCGTGCCGCCGACGCGACAAAGGCCTCAATCGCCTGCCTCCTGGTGGTGAGAGGCTCTTCGATGATGATCCCGCCGCCGGGTTCGGCCAGCATGTCGAACAGGACCAGCATGGCAGGCGTCTCGAGGCTCAACTTGCGGATCCTGCTTTCGGCGGGATGAAGACGCATTTGCAGGGCCTCGAACGAGGACGATCCGTCGACCTCGATGACGATTTCGCCGTCGGCAACAAACCGCCGCGACCTCACATCGCGCAGCACCGCGACCAGTTCGGGAAAATAGCGGCCAAGCGGCTTGCCCGATTTTGCACGCAGATCGACGGCATCGTCGCCCTTGAACACGAGGCAGCGAAACCCGTCCCATTTCGGTTCGTACTGCCAAAGCCGGTCGCCGCCAGGAATTGCGTCGGCGGCTTTGGCTTCCATCGGACGAAGGTCGAGCGGCAACGGAAATGCGGTCATGGCTGGTCCGCGCCGCCGCTGAGGCATTCGCTACCGCCGTCGGCCATTCCCCTGCGCCCCGCTTTCCCGCCTCGGCACCTTGCGGCCGGTTTGGTCGGGTGAAGGCGACCGCGGATCGACCTCGTCGGACCCACCGATCTCCTTGGTGATGCGATAGGCCAGATAAGCGACGGCTCCGGCAAGCAGCAAGCGGACCATGACTGCAAATCCTTCGTTGGCGTGAACCCACCAACCCGCAGGCCGAAGGTTTTGTTCCGCCGCTGCCTATCGCCGGGGTGAATCGTCGGCGGCGCAACCAAAATCCAGGCGCATCGTTTGTTGCTTATCGACGAAAAGAATTTGCGATGAAGACGCTCTTGCCCTTGTTCGCTTTGACCCTGGCGCGATTCCTGGCCAGCAGCGCTTGGCCTGACGGGTGACCGCGATGCTCCTCGTTGTTCCGGTCTGGCAGGACATCGCGGCACGACTGCTTCTGACCGCGCTCGCCGGCCTGTTGATAGGCCTCAACCGCGAGGCGCGCGGGCACGCGGCGGGGCTACGCACCACCGTGCTGGTCGGATTGGCCGCCGCCATCACAATGATCCAGGCCAGTATTCTGCTCGAGACCGTTGGCAAGCACCCGGATTCGTTTGCATCGATGGACGTCTTGCGCTTTCCGCTGGGCGTGTTGACCGGCGTCGGCTTTATCGGCGGTGGCGCCATTCTTCGCCGCGGCAATCTTGTCAGCGGCGTCACCACGGCGGCCACGTTGTGGGTGATGACGGCGATCGGATTGGCTTTCGGTGGTGGCCAATACGGCTTGGGCGCGGCCGGCACGGCGCTGACGCTGGCCACCTTGCTGGTCCTGAAATGGGTGGACCTTCGAATGTCGCGCGAACACCATGCCCAGTTGGCGCTGACGTGGAAGGCCGCGGCTCGACAGGAGCTCGATGCGCTCATCGGGCCGCTTGGCTACCAGGCACGCCTCGTCGCAATAGAGAGGCGCCCAGATCTCAAGGACCCTGTGTTCTCGTTCGAGATCAGTTGGAGGCGGCCCGACACGGGCGCACCGCCGATGGATCTGCTGGCATCGGTGGGCGAGCATTGCGAGATCCAGAAGTTTGATCTCCTCAGCGAACCTGCCCGCTAGCTGGCGGCTTGCAACGATCGCGGCCTGAATCAGGCCATAGCTTCTCCACACCCCTTTCGATACCTATCTGTCGAGGCAGGACTCAAGGAGCAAGCAAAAGACCGTGGCACAGCGATCGGGAAGTGCTGATCTTCCACTTCACGGCGGACGCGTGCCGAAATGGCTCGGCGACCGCATGACGCGGCTTGGCGCGGTCATGTGCGAGGCGATCATCCACCATTACGGCCGCGATGAGTTGCTGCGCCGGCTGGCGCATCCGTTCTGGTTCCAGTCCTTTGGCGCCGTGATGGGGATGGACTGGCACTCTTCCGGCATCACCACCAGCGTCGTCGGAGCGTTGAAGCGCGGTCTGTCGCCGCTTTCCGGCGAACTCGGCATCCACGTTTGCGGCGGCCGCGGCGCGCATTCGCGCAAGACCCCGCACGAGCTTGCCCTGATCGGCGAGCGTGTCGGCCTCGACGGGCAAGGCCTCGCGACTGCCAGCCGGCTTGTCGCCAAGGTGGACAGCGCCGCGGTCCAGGACGGTTTCGATCTCTATCTGCACGGCTTTATCGTCACCGACGACGGCAAGTGGGTGGTGGTGCAGCAGGGCATGAACGGCGACAGCAAGGTGGCGCGCCGCTATCACTGGCTGTCCGAAGGCCTGAAGAGCTTTGTCGACCAGCCGCATGCTGCCATCGAGGGCGCCAACCAGGGCGAGATCGTCAACCTGACCGACCGCCGCGCTGAAGCGTCGCGCCAGGGACAACTGGACCTTCTGCACGACCTTGGACCGGATCGCATCGTGAGGGAGCTTGCCGCTTTGGAGCGGGGTTCGGCGCCAGCGCCGGAGCCGGCACAAAAGCTGCTGCCGCATCTGGTGATGCCGGCGCACCACGATGTGCGCGAAAGCGATGTCGTCATGCGCCGCCTGCACGGCAACATCGCGGCGGCGGCCGAGCGCGGCCCGACAGATTTCGCCGGGCTTCTCCTGGTGCCCAATGTCGGCGCGCGCACGGTGCGGGCGCTGGCGCTGGTCGCCGAAGTCGTGCATGGCGCGCCGTGCCGTTTTTCCGATCCAGGCCGTTTCTCGCTGGCGCATGGCGGTAAGGACAGGCACCCGTTCCCCGTGCCGCTGAAGGTCTATGACGAGACCATCGGCGTACTGAAGTCGGCTGTCCAGAAGGCCAGGCTCGGCCGTGACGAAGAGATCGGCGCCTTGCGGCGGCTGGACGACCAGTCGAGGCAGGTCGAGCGCTATGTCACCGGCCCAAGCCTGAAGGAAATCGTCGCCGGGGAGTTCGAGCAATCGCATCTGCTCGGCGGCCGCAGCGTCTTCGGTTGGGAGGTCGTACCCGAAACGGCCGCAGTCAAATCAACGAAGTGATCGGCTCGGATCAAGCCTCCAAGTCGATCAGGGCGACGCCGAGTTCGGGACGGTGCCTGCGGCGCAGATGGCCAGGCGTCTCCACCAATGTGACCTCGAGCGTCGGCCGCACGATGCCGTCCAGCAGATGACCGCCCCTCGTGGTGCCGTCACTCAATCCAAGGACTGCGTGGACGTGCAAGCTGGGCCTGCCGTCGTCGCCGATGGCAACATCGCCGATCGCGCTCAGCACTTCGCACTGTTCCCGGACGGGGATTTTCCGATAGGTCTTTTCCCCGGGGTCGAACCAGCCGACAGTCGCCGTTTCGAAAGCACCGAGCGCGGTCAGCGACGCACTGCCAACGCCGTGGTCGACCGCAAACGCGGTCAGCTGCGCAAACGCCTCGTCGCCGGGATCAAGCACAACGACGAACGTTCTCTGTCCGGCGCTTTCGGCAACAAGCTGTGATTTCATGATTTCGCTCCAGCCGTCAGGAATTCAAATCCACCACACCACCAATGCCAGCAAGACGAGACCCACTAGGCCGGCGATGAAAATGATCCGGCGCGCCCGCGTCCGCAGGATGATCTCGCCCTGCCGCGCCTGTTCCGCTGAAAAGACAGGACCATCCTTGTCCCGGTCGTTGCTCATCCATCGTCTCCTTTCGGGCAATTATTCAGCATTGAATAGATCTGGCGCCCGATAGAACACAATCTCGTTTGGCGGATGAGGTTCCACGATGGACCATCGACGGTTGGAACCGACTGGGACTCGGCCGTCTGCCGAGGCGGGACGGAGATTGACCACGAGGTGAACCCAGCCGGCTTGGACCGGCTGGGCGCCGTTTGCATCTATTCCTTCGGCGCGGTCGCGGGCGCGGTATAGCGGCGGCGCACCGCGTCCAGGACGTGGCTGCGGCTCTCCTGCGCCGAAAGTGTGCCGTCTTTCTCCGCTTCGGCGGTTTCGCGCGCCAGTTCCTTGTCCCTGATCTGGTGGCGAAACCATTCGGAATAGTCGCCGGCGCGCAAATGATGTTCCCAGGTCCTGTCGTCGATGCCCTCGGCGATCTGGGCGAAAATCATCAGATTATGGGCGCGGAGGTTCATCGCATTGTCGGGGCCGCGGAAATAGAAGCTGCCCTTCTCGTCCAGCTGGCCCTCGGCATATTTGCGGCTGTGGCGCTTGAGCGACTGTCGCGGTTCGATCGGCTCGACCATGGCAGGTTTCTTGCGCGCCTGCGGCCGCCAGAACAGCACGCGCTCGTCTTTTGGAGAGTTCAGGTCCTTGTGCTTTGGCGGTTCGGTGCCGGTCTCGTGACAGAACGTCTTGATGACCTTTTTCGCCTTGGGGCCGAGTGCGATGACGGCGGTGACCAGCCGCAATGCCTCGGTTGAGATCGCGTCCGGATGAACCGTGATCAGGATCGTGCCCGGCAATTCCATGGCCAGCACCATTGGCGTGTCGTCGCGCCGCTTCGGCAAGAGGTGATGCGCCTCGTCGATGATCAGCCAGTGTGGTCGTGCCGTGCGGAAGCGAACACCGCCAAGGCCCGGCAGCAGGTCGGCAAAGAAGTCCGGCCGCTCGTTAACGCGCAGCGCCAGGCCATTGACGACCAGATTGTTGTCCGGCTTCTCCAGGAGATCGAGCAACTGCGTCTTCGTCGGCGCGTTCGAGCCGTCGCCCAGCCGGACGGCGCCTTCGAGGCCGTCATAGTCGCCTTCCGGATCGAAGATGCAGAACTGGAACTTTCTCTCGACGAAGCGCTCCGTCAGTGCGGTCGCCAGGGTCGATTTGCCGATGCCGGAGCTGCCGGCGATCAGCACCGTATCGGTTGGCGACAGATACACCTCCTTGCCATCCTCCGAGCCAAGCAGAATGCCGTCGCGGTTCGGCACAAGCTCGCGATCGCGCTCGACCACCTTGGCGATCAGTTCCTCGACGCCTTTTCCGCGCGCGCCGCGTGTCACGAGATCCGCCGTATCCTTGACTGCCGGCAGTGCGTTGTCGACGGCCACGCTGAAGCCGCAGGCGCGCAGGAAGGCGTGGTCGTTTTCGGCGTCGCCGACACCGACGACGTTGTGCGGCGACAATCTGAGGTCCTGAAGCGCAGCTGTCAGCCCGGTCGCCTTGTTGATGCCGCTGGGCAGGATCATCACCGCGCCCTTGTTGAAGATGATTTCCAGCTCCAGCCCCAATTTCTTGATGACCTCGAGCGCGGTAGCCTGATGCGGTTCCCAGGTTGCGACGATCGAGCGTCCGACCGAAAGCGGTTTGACACCGCGTTTCCTGAGTTTGGCGATGAACTCGGGGGCGGGCGGCGGAGATATCGTCCGCTCCTCCTCGCTGGCCGGCGTGTAGATCAGCGCCCCGTTTTCCGCGACCACCTTGTCGAAGATCGCGACTTCGGGAAAGACGCGTTTCAGGTCGGGCAGCTCGCGCCCGGTGACGAGAATGAGTTTGCGCCCGCTCTTCTTGAAGCGTTCAAGCGCCGCAAGCGTCTTCTCGGCAACGACCCCTTCATGCGCCAGCGTGCCGTCATAGTCAGTGGCCAGGGCAATGAAATACATGCCGTCAGTAGCCGCCCACGATCGGCAATATCTCGCCGGTGATATAGCTCGAGCAGTGCGGCGAGGCGAGGAACACGTAGGCCGGCGCGATCTCCTCCGGCTGGGCCGGCCGTTTCATCGGCGTATCAGCGCCAAATTTCGAAACATCGCCGGCTTCCTTGTCCGAGGGGTTGAGCGGCGTCCAAACCGGGCCTGGCGCCACGGCGTTGACCCTTATGCCCTTCTCGACAAGGTTGCCCGAGAGCGCGCGGGTGAAGGCATGAATGCCGCCCTTGGTCATGGAGTAATCGACCAGTTGCTTCGAACCCTCGATGCCGGTCACTGAACCGGTATTGATGATCGCCGAACCGGGTTTCATGTGCGGCACGGCCTCCTGCGCCATGTGGAAATAGCCGTAGAGGTTGGTCTTCAGCGTCGTGTCGAAATGCTCCTCGGTCAGCTCGCTGAAATCGCTGGAGTGGATCTGGAAAGCGGCGTTGTTGACCAGCACGTCGATCCGCCCAAACTCCTGCACGATCTCAGCCACCGCGTTGTGGCAGTGGTTGCGTTCGCTGACGTCGGCCTTGATCAGCATGCAGCGCCGGCCTTCCGCTTCGACGGCCCTTTTGGTATCTTTGGCGTCCCTATCCTCCGAGAGATAGACGATCGCCACATCGGCGCCTTCACGCGCATAGAGCACGGCCACCGCACGGCCGATGCCTGAATCGCCGCCGGTAATGACGGCAACTTTGCCGTCGAGCTTTTTCGATCCGATATAGTACGGCGCATCGTAAAGCGGCGCCGGCTCGATCGCCCATTCATGCCCCGGCTTCGGCTGGTGCTGCTCGGGGAAGGGCGGCTCGGGATATTTGCGGGCACCGGCCTGCATGGCGCCTTTTTGCCTGCCATTGGATTTGGACTTGTCCTTCTCGTCGATCCGGCGCTGGATGTGCCGTTGCTTGGCGGCCTCGCCGGCGATTTCCGATTTCATCTGCATGGTCATCTCCCTGGCTTGAAACCCAACAACGCATGTCCGGCGAAAAGGTTTATGCGACCACGTCATTCCTTGAGCCCGGCGACACGCTCCAGCAGCGGCCGTTGCAGCAGCGGCAGATAGCCGACGGCGCTGAAGGCCGCGTTCCTGACGCCTTGCATGATGCCGTTGTCCGATTGGGCCAGCGAGAGGATGCGCTCGCTGAGCGTGATCCACCGTTGCCCCACCGGGTGGCGTTCGCTTGTGTAGCCGGCAAGCGTGCCGTCGACGAAACGCCTGGCGAATGACGCGGCGTCCTCGATGCCGAGATTCATGCCGCGCGCGCCCAGCGGCGAATGGACATGCGCGGCATCGCCTCCCAGGAAGGCGCATGCGGTTTGATAACGCGGTGCCTGTCGCACCGGAATATGGAAGCGGTCGGTCCGCAACAACCGCGTGATCCGGTAATTGCCGGGGATGCGGGCCAGCGCATCCTCGGTGTTGGAGACCGCGCGATAGCGCTTCTCGCCGATCGGGATGACGAAACCGACGTCGCCGTTCCTGTGAAGAAATGCGTGGGCGGCCATCGGCTCATAGGGCCAATCGTCGATGTCGGCGTCGGCAATGCTCCATTGCCGCCGATGCGTGTAGCCATCGAAGCCGATGCCCATGGCATCACGCACCGTGCTTTGCGCACCGTCGGCTCCGAAGACAAGGTCGAAACTTGCCTCGTCACGGCCGTCTGGCGCCTCGATCCGCACCTCGGCCCGGCCTTTGTGCTCGACCATGCCGACAAATGTGCTTCGCCATTCGACGTCGATGCCAAATCCCTTGAGCGTATCGGTCATCAGCGATTCGGTGTCGCGCTGCGGCAGCGACAGCAGAAAATCATGGCGGTGGGGCAGGATCGAGAAATCGATCTCGCCGAGCGCTCGTCCTTCGAAGTAGAAACGGGCTCGGCGAATTTTCAATCCTTCGGCGAGCAATCGGGCAGCGACTTTGGACGGTTCAAGGATGTCGAGGCTGTGCGAACTGATGCCGACCGCCTTGGCGAGCGGCGTCGGGCCTTCCTTGCGGTCGATGATGCGAGGTGCAATGCCGCGCCTTGCCAGTTCGACTGCCGCCGTCAGCCCGGTCGGGCCGGCGCCGACGATCAGGATGGAAGCGTCCCGCGAAGCCGTCATCGTCAGGCGTCAGCTTTTTGGCAGTGCGTAGGCAATGATGTCGTCGCCGATCCTGGTCTCCATGAAATGGTGGCCGCCGGGTGCAAGGGTCGCCAGCCAGGTCAGGACATAAAGCCATACACCGGCGGCATTGCCGGCAAGCAGCAGGCTGCCGGCGGCCAGCAGGGCGATCCCGGCGGGCAGATAGTACCAGGATCCGCCCAGCGCGATCAGCCAGGCACCGCCCCCTCCGATCAGCAGGCCGAGGATCGTCAGCAGCGCGCCGACGAACATCGTCCACCAGAAGGCAACGCCGGACCGGCGGGGAATGGGATGGGGGTGGGGGATGATCATGATGCTTATCCGGGTGAAACAGAACGTGACCTCATCCGAACGTATGGAGGGTTCGATGGTTTCCGGTCAGCCCGACCTGATGGGCCAGGGCGAGGTAACCATTCTGTGATCTCCGCTGCCCCAGCCGGAACTTACCCACGCAGCCGCAGTTAGGGGTTTTGGGGGGTGAATACGGTTTGCTGGATGCGAAATCGGCGAGGGAATGCCGCAGGTCTTTTCAAGGAGCGCCAACGGCATTTCACGCTTCGCTCTGTGGGGCGCGTGTTTCATGGCGATCTTTGCGGCTCTCGGCGGCACCGCCATCCTGCGTTCGGACTTCGTCACCGGCGTTGGCCGGCCGTTGGCGCAACCAGTGCCGTTCAGCCACAGGCACCATGTCGGCGAGCTTGGCATCGATTGCCGTTATTGCCATAGCGGCGTCGAGACTTCGTCATCGGCGGGTCTGCCGGCGACCGAGGTGTGCATGACCTGCCATTCGCAGCTTTTCACCAACGCGGACATGCTGGCGCCGATACGGGCAAGCCTTGCTTCCGGGCAGCCATTGCAGTGGCAGCGGGTGAACAGTGTCCCCGACTTCGTCTATTTCAATCATTCGATCCATATCGCTAAAGGCGTCGCCTGCGAGACTTGCCATGGCGAGGTCGACGACATGCCGCTGATGCGGCGGGCGCACGCACTATCGATGGAATGGTGCCTGGCATGCCATCGCGATCCCGAGCCTAATTTGCGTCCGCCGCAGGACGTGTTCCTGATGCACTGGAAGCCACCGGCCGGCATCGCCGAAATCCGCCGGTCACTCATCAGCCTTCTCGATATCCACCCCGAGACCATGACCGACTGTTATGTCTGCCACCGCTGACAAACCGATCGCGGCTCCAGACATGGCCGGCCTGGGCGAACGGCTTTCGCCCGGCCCGGAGCTGTGGCGAAGCCTCGACGAGCTCGCCGATACGCCGGAATTCCGCCGCTTCGTCGATGCCGAATTTCCCTCGATCGCCGAGCGCATCCCGCGGCTCGACCGGCGCACGCTGCTGAAGCTGATGGGTGCATCGCTGACGCTGGCCGGGCTTGCCGCCTGCAGCCGGGCCGAAGACATCCTGCCTTATATCCGCCAGCCGGAAAACATCGTTCCCGGCAAGCCGCTTTATTACGCGACCACGCTTTCGAGCGATGGCTACGGTATCGGTGCGGTGGTCGAAAGCCATGAGGGCCGGCCGACCAAGGTGGAAGGCAATCCCGACCATCCGGCCTCGCGCGGTGCGACGGACGCCATCATGCAGGCGGCGGTGCTGTCGCTTTTCGACCCCGATCGCTCGCGCATGCCGCTGAAACACGGCGAACCGGCGGCCTATGGCGACTTCCTTGCCGACATGGCCGAGCTCACCTCGCGGCTGGCCGGCTCAGGCGGTGCCGGCGCGGCGCTGCTGATCGAGGCGACGACCTCGCCCACCATGAAGGCGCAGCTGGAGGCGCTGCGCGCGCGCTACCCCAGGCTGAGGCTGTTCCAGCACGATCCCCTGGCAACGCCGTCCGGCGCCGAAGCCACGCAGACCCTTTTCGGCAGGGCGCTTGCACCGGTCTACCGGTTCGATCGCGCCGACGCGATTGTCAGTCTCGACGCGGATTTCCTGGGCGAGGGCCCCGGCCGTCTCGCTTACGCCCGTGACTTTGCCGCGCGGCGTCGCGTGCGCCGGGCGGACGATACGATGAGCCGGGTCTATGCGGTGGAATCGACGCCGACGATCACCGGCGCTGCCGCCGATCACCGCAGGCCGGTGCGGCCGAGCGAGGTCGAAGCCGTCGCCGCGGCGCTGAGCGCGGTGCTTGGCGGCGAAGCGGCGCCAAGCGCCTTGGCACTGGACCCGGCCTGGTTGGCTGCCACTGCGGACGACCTGAAGGCGGCCGGCCGCGCGGCGCTGATCGTGCCGGGCGCCCATCAAACACCGTTCGTCCATGCCGCGGCTCTTGCCATGAATGCGCGGCTTGGTGCGCTTGGCAACACCTTGGAACTGATCGAGCCGCCCGACGCGATGCCCATCGAGGGCGACCTCGCTGCACTTTGCCAGGCGATCGCCGCGCGAGATATCGACACCGTTGTCATACTCGGCGCCAATCCTCTCCACACCGCACCTGCGGGGTTCGATGTCCGCGACGTGTTTTCGCAGCTGAAGCTTCTTGTCCACTGGGGTCTCTACCGCGACGAAACCGCCTTCGTCGCACACTGGCATGTCCCTGCTGCGCATGACCTCGAGAGCTGGAGTGACCTGCGCGCCCATGACGGAACCGCGTCGATCGTGCAGCCGCTGATCAGGCCGCTTTACCAGGGGCGGACGGTGCATGAAATCCTGGCCGTGCTTGGCGGTGAACTAGCTGTTTCTGCGCTGCCGCTCGTCCGCCGGACCTGGGCGCAAACGACGCGGGCGCAAGCACTGGACGATCCCGCGTGGCGAAAGGCGCTTCGCGACGGCTTTGTATCCGGCAGTGCCAGCACTCCAGTCGAAGTTGCGATGCCCCCGGATTTGCGTGGCCTGAAGCCACGCATCGAAGCGGCAAAAGGCGTCGAAATCCGTTTCGTTGCCGATCCCTGGCTGCGCGACGGACGCAATGCCAACTCGTCCTGGCTGCAGGAATTGCCGCGGCCGCTGAGCAAGATCGTCTGGGGCAATGCAGCGCTAATGTCGCCGGCGACGGCGGGGCGGCTTCAGGTGGAAAACGCCCGGGTCATCAATATCGCCTCGAACGGCACGGACATCGATGCGCCGGTCTGGATCATACCTGGCCATTCCGACGAGACCGTGACACTTGCTCTGGGCTTCGGCCGGAAGCTCGGTTCGGTGGCAGCACTCGCCGACGGCCACGACGCGTACAGGCTGCGAAGCCTCGAGGCTCCCTGGATCGTCTATGGCGCCACGGTCGCGCCGCAGGACGGCAGCGCGCGGGTCATCACCACGCAGCACCACCAGGCGATGGAGGGCAGGGCGATCGTTCGCCATGCCTCGCTCGAGGCCTTCCGCAAAAATCCACACTTCGTGCGCGACGGCGCCCCGCCCGCGCCAACCGGATCGCTCTATCCCGACTGGCAATACAGCCAGGAAGCCTGGGGCATGTCGATCGACCAGTCGGCATGCATCGGCTGCATGGCTTGTGTCTCTGCCTGCCAGGCAGAAAACAACATCGCCACCGTCGGGCCGGACGAGTCGGAACTCGGCCATGAGATGCATTGGCTGCGGATCGACCGGTACTATTCCGGTCCGCTCGACGATCCCGACGTCTTTTTCCAGCCGGTGCCTTGCATGCATTGCGAGAAGGCGCCGTGCGAGGTCGTCTGTCCGGTCAACGCCACCACCCACACCCATGACGGGCTGAACGCGCAGGTCTACAACCGCTGCATCGGCACGCGCTACTGCTCGCAGAACTGCCCCTACAAGGTGCGGCGCTTCAACTTCCTGGACTTCCAGAAATTCGAGAAGGATGCGGCTGGACCGGAACAGGCCGCGCACAATCCGGACGTCAGCGTCCGTTCGCGCGGTGTGATGGAAAAATGCACCTACTGCGTCCAGCGCATTTCCGAAAAACGCATCAAGGCGCAGATCGAAAACCGCCACATAGCCGACGGCGAAGTGGTGACCGCCTGCCAGCAGGCCTGCCCGACGCAAGCGATCGTTTTCGGCGACCTCAACAGCAAGAGCGCCGCTGTCGTGCAGGAAAAAGCAGCGCCGCAACACTACGCCTTGCTCGAGGACCTCAACACGCGACCCCGCACCACCTATCTCGGCAAGATCAGGAATATCAACGGCCGTCTCTCGCCAGGCGGGAAAGCCGATGGCTGAGGCTATTGCTGGAAAACCGGGCGCACTGCCCGTTCTGCGCGGCCGGCACGACCTTCCGGAGATCAGCGGCCGTATCAGTGCGATCGTCCTCGACGGCAGGCTGCCGCGCTATTTCTGGACCGCGTTTTTCGCCTGCTTCGTCTTCGTCCTCATCTTTCTCTATTCGATTACCTATCTGATCTCAGTCGGCGTTGGCGCCTATGGCGTCAACATTCCGGTTGTCTGGGGCACGATGATTGGCAATTTCGTCTGGTGGATTGGCATCGGCCATGCCGGCACGCTGATCTCGGCGGTGCTTCTGCTTCTGCGCCAACCATGGCGCGCCTCGATCAACCGCTTTGCCGAGGCGATGACGCTGTTTGCCGTGGCGATGGCGGGGCTTTTCCCGATCCTGCATCTCGGCCGCCCATGGTTCTTCTACTGGCTGCTGCCGCTACCCACCACGCATATGCATTGGCCGCAATGGCGCAGCCCACTGGTCTGGGATTTCGCGGCGATCGCCACCTATGCCAGCGTTTCGCTGATGTTCTGGTATATGGGCCTGCTGCCCGATCTCGCCGTCCTGCGCGACCGGGCGAAATCGCGCCCGGCGCAGCTGTTCTACGGGATACTGGCGCTCGGCTGGCGCGGTTCGGCCTTTCATTGGGCGCGCTACCAGACGGTCTATTTCCTGATGGCGGCACTGGCCACGCCTCTGGTCGTCTCGGTGCATTCGATCGTCTCGCTCGACTTCACCTTCGCCATCACGCCGGGCTTCCATTCGACTATCTTTCCTCCCTATTTCGTTGCCGGCGCGCTGCTGTCCGGCTTCGCCATGGTGCTTACCATCGCCATCCCGCTGCGCTGGGCGTTTTCGGTCCAGGATCTGATCACGCTGCGGCACATGGACAATGCCGCCAAGCTGATGATCGCCGCCGGCATGATCGTCATCTACGGCTATGCCTCCGAGGTTTTCTTCGCCTGGTATTCGGGCGAAACCTACGAGCGCACGATGATGTGGCAGCGCGCCTTCGGACCTTATGCGCCGCTGTTCTGGACCATGCTCGCCTGCAACGGCGCTGTTTTGCAATTGCTCTGGTTCCGGCGGGTGCGCCTCAACATGGCGGTGCTTTTCGCCATTGCCCTGATCATCAATGTCGGCATGTGGATCGAGCGCTACGTCATCGTCGTCACCGGGCCAAGCCGCGATTACCTGCCGTCGTCCTGGGGCGAACAATCACTGAGGTGGCTCGACTTCGGCATCCTGTTCGGCTCGATCGGCACCTTCTTCGCATTGGTCTTCCTGTTCATCCGCGTCCTGCCGGCCATCACCATTTTCGAGGTCGAGGAGCTGGCCGGGGAGAGGGGCGGCGCAAGATGAGCCTTTACGGCGTCATTGCGGCTTTCGCCGATCCCGGAGCGCTGACCGAGGCGGTCCGCACCATGCGGGCGCGCGGCTACCGGCGCATGGACGCGTTCTCACCGTTCCATGTCCATGGGCTGGCCGACATGCTCGGCATGCGCAAGACGCGCTTGCCATGGGCCATCCTTGGCGGCGCCGTCGCCGGCGCGGTGTTTGTCTATGGCCTGATCCTCTATTCGGTCGAGATCGATTTTCCGCTCAATGTCGGCGGCCGGCCGCTGCATTCCTGGCCGGCCTTTCTCGTCATCGCCTTCGAGGCCGCGATACTTGGCGCTGCGCTGGCCGCATTCTTCGGCATGCTGGCCGCCAATCGCCTGCCCGAATATTATCACCCGGTCTTCAACGCCACGAGCTTCACCTATGCGCGCGGCGGCAAGTTCTATCTGCTCGTCGAGGCCGCCGATCCGAAGTTCCGCAAGGGCGTGACCAAGGGCCAGCTGACACGGCTCGGCGCCGAAACCGTCGAGGAGGTGGAGGCGTGAACATGCGCACGATCCTGCTGTCGGCAGCCTTGCTGGTCGCCGGCTGCCGGCAGGACATGGAGGACCAGCCGCGCTACGATCCGCTCGAAAGCAGCAACCAGTTCGCCGACGGCATGTCGGCGCGGGCGCCGGTCGAGGACACGGTCGCACGCGATGCCGATCTTTCGCCGGTACCCGACACGTTTCCCTATCCGGTCACGATGACGCTGCTGCGGCGAGGCCAGCAGCGCTTCGACATCTTCTGTTCGCCTTGCCACGGCCGCGCCGGCGACGGCCACGGCATGATCGTCGAGCGGGGCTTTCCGGCGCCGCCCACCTATCATCAGGACGCGTTGCGCAAGGCGAGCGACAGGCATTTCTACGACGTCATCAGCAACGGCTATGGCGCCATGTATTCCTACGCGGCGCGTGTCCCGCCTGCCGACCGCTGGGCGATCGTCGCCTATATCCGCGCCCTGCAATATTCGCGCGATGCACCAATTGCCGAGCTGCCGGAAAGCCTCCGCGCCGAGCTCAATGCGGAGCCGGATCGATGATGCGGGCGATGATGCGGCTTGCCGCCGAACGTTTGATTTTGCCGGCGCTTGCCGTGGCCGCCGTAGGACTTGTGCTTTGCGCCACGGGATTGGCCTTCGACTTCAGAGCCATGTTGGCCGGCTGGCTGCCTGCGGCGCTCTTCCTGCTCGGCCTACCGCTCGGCGCGCTGACCATCCTGATGGTGCATGGGCTGACCGGCGGCCGCTGGGGCGAGGCAATCCGCCAGCCGCTGCGCGCTCTCGTCGCGACGCTGCCGCTGGCGCTGCTTCTGCTGCTGCCGGTTCTGGTCTGGCTTGACCTGGTCTTTCCTTGGGCGAGTGCCGACGCGGCTGCATTGCCTGAGACCGTGCGCCAGAAATTCTTCTATCTGAACGTTCCGTTCTTTTTGCTGCGCTTTGCCGCCTGCGGCGCGATCTGGCTGGTGTTGGCGTGGCGTGTGCTCGACTGGACAACGGCCGATGGCGGCCACGGCAGCGCCGGCCGCGGCAAGGCCTATGCCGCTGGATTGATTGCGCATGGGCTGGCGCTCACGATCTTTGCCATCGATTGGATGCTCTCGCTCGAGCCGGAGTTCTCCTCGACCATCTATGCGCTGCTGGAAGCGTCCGCCGAAGTCGTTGGCGCTTACGCCCTGGCGATGACGGTACTGTGCGTGAACCGCTCGATCGAGGTCATGCCGGGCGGCGAGGAGGATGTCGCGCTCAGCGAGGATTTGGCCAACATGCTGTTCGGCTTCGTGCTGCTGTGGACCTACCTGTCGTTCATGCAATGGCTGGTGACCTGGGGCGGCGACCTGCCGAACGAGATCCGCTGGTACCTCATCCGCAGCAGCAATGGCTGGCAGTATCTGCTCTGGCTGCTGATTGCGCTGCAATTCGCGATCCCCTTTGCCGAGCTGCTCAGCCGGGATCTGAAGCGCAGCCATGCCGGCCTGCTGTCGATCTGCGGCATCGTGCTGGCCGGCCACTACGTCGATGTCCTGTGGCGGATCAGACCGCCGTTGGCGGACGGTAATGTGATCGCATTCTGCTACGATCTTGCCGCGCTGGCAGGAGCTGGCGGCCTCTGGCTTGCGCTGCTGCTTTTCGTGCTTGGCCGGCCGGACCGGATCGCCCTCTGGTGCCGGAGGCCGGTCCATGGCTAGGGCGGCCCGCCATCCCGAAACGCGTGACGTCTGGCCGGGCGCGCTGCTTGCCTTCGCGGCCGGCCTGCTGCTGCTCCTGGCCGCAACAGTCATCGTCCTCGGGTTCATCTTCGACACCAGGCCGTTCTGGCCGCTGCCGGGACCGTCATCGGTCGGCAAGCGGGGCAGTCCAGCCTTGCAGCGCTTTCCGGAAGACGACCTCGCTGCCTTCCGCAAGGCGGAGGAGCGGGAGCTGAACAAGGTCGGCTGGGTCGACCGCACCGCCGGCATTGCCCGCATTCCGATCGAGGACGCCATGTGGGCGATCGTCAGCCATGGTTTGCCGAACTGGGGGCAGCCGGCGCCGGCCGCCGGCGCCGACTGCCGATTGGTCGAGGCCGAGATACCACGCGCGCCACAGGCCGCGCGCTGCCGGACCGCGCCAGGCCAGGGAGGCCGGCCGTGAAGGCCTGGCTAACTGCTTTTTCCCTTCTCGCGGCACTGCCGGCCATGGCTTTCGCACGCCCGGCCTTCGATCCCGAGATCGGCGCGCAGCTCAGCCTCGACCGGGTGTTTCGCGATGCGTCCGGCGAGCAGCGCACGATCGGCCAAATGCTTGCCGGCCGGCCGGCGCTGCTGATTTTCGGCTACGACAAATGCCCGAACCTTTGTGGTGTGACCCAACAGGCGGTCGCCTCGGATTTGAAAAAGACCTCGCTCGACCCCGACACCTATCGCGCTTTGTTCGTCTCGATCGATGCCGCCGACACGCCCGAAGATGCGGGCGATGCGCAAGCCACGGTCGCCGCGGCGGCCGACGCGAGGAACCTGTCGGCGTGGCGGTTCCTGACCAGTGCCGACGGCGCCGGCGGCGCCCTTGCCGCGGAAGCCGGCATCAGTTTCGACACCCACGCCCCGATCGACCAATTCGCCCATCCGATCGCGGTCATCGCGCTGACGCCAAAAGGCCGGATAGCGCAGGTGCTGCCGGCGCTGAGCTTCACGTCGCGCGATCTTGAGCTTGCCCTTGTCGAGGCATCTTCCGGCAGGCTCGGCTCGATCGCCGATCATGTCTTCCTGCTCTGCGCCGGCTTCGATGCGTCCAAGGGGCGATATACGCCGGCGATCTGGGCTGCGTTGAAGCTCGCCAGCATCGTGATGGTGGTGGGGTTGGCGACGGCCATACTGCTGCTGGCGCGCGGGAGGCGGGCGTGAGCTTCGGCATCCGGTTTTTCCCGCAGGAAGCCTCGTCCATCGCAGGCAGCGTCGATGCCTTGTTCTACACATTGCTGGCTTTCGCAGTCGCGCTCGGCCTGTTCCTGACCGTTCTCGTTGTCGGCTACGCCGTCAAATATCGTATCGGCTCCGCAGCCGACCGTACCGGGGCGCGTGCCCGCAGCCTGCCGCTGGAGATGACGTGGACCATTGCCAGCCTGGTGATGGCCTTCATCTTCTTCGGCTGGGGCGCAGTCCTTTTTGTCCGGCGCGACCGTCCGCCACCGGACGCCGTCGAGATCGCCGGCCTCGGCAAGCAATGGATGTGGGAATTCCGCCATCCCGGCGGCCAGCGCGAGATCAACGAGCTGCACGTGCCGGTCGGCAAGGCGGTGGTGGTGTCGCTGGCATCACAGGACGTCATCCACTCCTTCTACGTGCCAGCCTTTCGGGTCAAGCAGGATGCCGTTCCCGGACGCACGGCCAATGTCTGGTTCATCGCCACGCAGCCGGGGCGTTATCACCTGTTCTGCGCCGAATATTGCGGCACGCAGCATTCCGAGATGGGCGGCTGGGTGACGGTGCTGGCGCCGGAGCAATATGCATCATGGCTCGGCAGTCAAGGTGAAGGCGAAAGCCTTGCCACGAGCGGCGGGAAACTGTTCCGCGCGCTCGGCTGCTCCGGCTGTCACGGCAATTCCAGCAAGGTGCGGGCGCCCGGCCTCGATGGGGTTTTCGGCCAGCCGGTGGCGTTGGCCAACCGGCAGACGGTCATCGCCGACGAACGCTATCTGCGCGATTCGATCCTTGTCCCGAACAAGGAAATCGCCGCCGGCTACCAGCCGGTGATGCCGAGCTTCGACGGTCTCGTTGACGAAGCCGAACTGCAGATGCTGATGGCCTATCTCAAATCCCTATCGCTCCAATCTCCCTCGTTCCCGGCGGCAAAAAACGAGGCGCCGCAATGAGCAGCGATTTGGCGTCGGCAAGCTATCTCGCAGAAGGTGCCGGGCCGCGCTCCTGGCTGCTGACAACCGACCACAAACGGGTGGCGTGGCTCTATTTCGTCTCGCTGACGGCCTTCTTCTTCCTCGGCGGAACCTTTGCCGTGCTGATGCGCATCGAGCTTGCGACGCCGGCCGGCGACCTGGTCTCCGACGATGTCTACAACCGGCTGTTTTCGCTGCACGGCATCATCATGGTGTGGCTCTTCCTGGTGCCGTCGATCCCGGCAACGCTCGGCAATTTCCTGCTGCCGCTGATGATCGGCGCGCGCGACCTCGCCTTTCCACGGCTCAACCTGGCAAGCTGGTACGTCTTCATGTTCGGCAGCCTGTTCGCGCTCGCCTCGGTGGTTTTGGGCGGCGTCGACACCGGCTGGACCTTCTACACGCCGCTGTCGACGCTCTATGCCAACGGCTTTGTCTCGACCGCGGCATTCGGCGTTTTCATTGTCGGCTTTTCGACGATCATGACCGGCATCAATTTCATCGTCACCGTCCACACCTTGCGAGCGCCTGGCCTCACCTGGTTCCGGCTGCCGATCTTCGTCTGGACGCTGTACGCCACCAGCCTGGTGATGGTGCTGGCGACGCCGGTGCTTGCAGCATCGCTGATCCTCATCGTGCTGGAGCGCGTCTTCGGCATCGGCATCTTCAATCCCGCCCTCGGCGGCGATCCGCTGCTGTTCCAGCATCTGTTCTGGTTCTACTCGCACCCCGCCGTCTACATCATGATCCTGCCAGGTATGGGAGTGGTCTCGGAAGTGCTGCCTTGCTTTAGCCGCCGGCCGCTGTTCGGCTACAAGGCCGTCGCCCTGGCTTCGATGGCGATCGCCGTCTTCGGCTTTCTCGTCTGGGGCCACCACATGTTCGTCAGCGGGCAGTCGGCCTATGCCGGCGTGGTGTTTTCGTTCCTGTCCTTCTGCGTCGCGATCCCATCGGCGATAAAGGTCTTCAACTGGAGCCTGACGCTGCGCAAGGGCGAAATCAGCTTCGAGACGCCGATGCTTTATGCGCTGTTCTTCCTGGCATTGTTCACCTTCGGCGGGCTGGCCGGCCTTTTCCTTGCCGCGCTCGCCATCGACGTCCACGTTCACGACACCTATTTCGTCGTCGCCCATTTCCACTACATCATGGTAGGCGGCATGGTGACCGCCTACATGGCAGGGCTGCATTTCTGGTGGCCGAAACTCACCGGCCGAATGTATTCGGAGGTTTGTGGCCGTATAGCCGCGGCTGTGACCTTCATCGGCTTCAACCTGACCTTTTTTCCGCAATATGTGCTCGGCTTTCTGGGCATGCCGCGGCGCTACCATACCTATCCGCCGGAATTCGCTTTCTGGCACATCCTGTCGTCGGCTGGCGCCGTGGTGCTGGCGATCGGCTATCTGATGCCGCTCCTCTACTTGGCATGGTCGCTGTTTCGAGGCGCGCAGGCGCCGGCCAATCCGTGGCGAGCGACCGGGTTGGAATGGCAAACAAGCTCGCCGCCGCCAGCGCATAATTTCGATCGCATGCCGACCGTCACCAGACCAGCCTACGACTATCCAATGAAAGGCCTGACCGAGAAACGGTCGGACCCGGTGGAGGATCTGGTTTGAAGTCACCGACGACAAGCATCGCCTTCGACCGGCCGGCTCGCGAAACGGCTGCCGACAGCTTCGCCATGTGGGTGTTCATCGGCTCCGAGGCGATGCTGTTCGGCGCCATCCTGCTCGTCTTCATGTTCGCCCGGTTGAGTTATGGCGACGCCTTCGCCGGCGCGGCGAAGCATCTGTCGCTGCCGTTGGGCACGGCCAACACCGTCGTCCTGATCACCAGCAGTTTTGCCATGGCGCTCGCCCATATGTACACGGTCGCGCGGCGATGGCGCGCCGCTGGCTGGGCATTGGCTGCGACGGCGCTGCTCGGCGTCGTCTTCCTGGCGATCAAGGCGACGGAGTACGCCAGGGAATTCAGCGAAGGGCTGGCGCCGGTGCTCGGCGCACCTTTCATCTATAAGGGCCCGGATCCTGTTCATGCCGAATTCTTCTTCGGCCTCTATTTCGCGATGACGTCACTGCACGCCTTGCATCTGATTTGCGGCGTAATCGTCATCGGCGGCATCCTCGCGCTGTGGCCACGCACGATCGAGGCCAGCCGGTTCCGGCGCGTGCAGGCAATCGGCCTCTATTGGCATTTCGTCGATGTCGTCTGGGTCTTCCTGTTCCCCGTCCTCTATCTGATCAACAGATGAGCGAGTTCCGCAAACTCACGCTTGCTTATATCGGGCTTTTAGCCTTGCTGGCCCTGACCGTCGGCTCGTCCTTCCTCGCGCTCGGCGGCTTCAATTCGGCACTCAATCTGGTGATCGCCGCGGCCAAGACCGCCGTCATCGCCATCCTGTTCATGCATCTCGCCAACGACGGCGTCCTGCCGCGTCTTGCGGTCGCTGCTGCCGGGTTTTGGCTGATGATCCTGTTCGGGCTGACGCTGATCGGACAATAGGCCGAAGCGGCGCACCTCGTGATGCCTTGCCTGCGCTCGGACCGGCCTCATATGGCCCGCTTTTGCCCGGCCGCCAGCGTAGAAATCTTTTGGCCGTGGCCATTGAGTTGCCGGGCCTCGTCCTCGGCTGCGTCTTCGAGCTTGGCGACGAGCAGATCCTTGAGGTCGCCAACCTCTTCCTCGATGTCTTCGATGGGTACGCCGGCATCGGCCGCCTCTTCCTTGCATTCCCTGGCGAGGATTTCCGCCTCCCTTTCAAGCTTGATCGGAGGCGGCGGCACATGAACGTTTTCGTGGATCCAGTCCTGCAAGAATTCTATCGCGCTGTCACTCATGGCGCTCACCTATAGCGGCAACCCTGTAGTGCACATTAACGTACGTGCTGCAAAATGGATGCTTGGCAACGCCGGATTTCGGGTAGCGATACTTGACGATAGCGTGATCGCTTAGGAACTGGAGCTTCTGCAGCCAAATGGAATCACTTGGCGTCGCGGAATTGCGTCTAACCAGACAGTTGGAGCGGGATCTAATTTGAAAGCATCCCGCCCTAAGACGTGTTGCGCCGACGCGCCGGTGTTGCTCGATTCGGATCGCTTGTCGGCCGACCATCGTCATCGGCAGCAGCCGGTCGTGTCGGCCGCTCAGCGGCGCGGTCGGCGCGCATTTTGCGTTTATGCGCCATCCAGAACGGCAAGAGCTCGGCAAGAAAACTGTATATCGTGGTCTTCATCGGCATGCTCCGGACACGGGTTACAACTCGTGATCCCCGAGTTCCGTTCCGACAAAGAGTTCCGTTCCGACAAATCCGTCGCTTCTACAATTGCGATTCGATCGGCAGGCAGCCAACCAGCGCTGCAACGATGCGCCGATAGAGACTGGCCTCCGGTTCACGCGAATATTGACGCATCTCGCCATCCGCCATGCCGAGCCACCGCAAGGCCCCTTTGTCCAGGACCAGTTGATAGCTCGTCTGCGGCGACTTTTCGTGCTCGAACAGCCGGCGCAACTCCATCACCAGATTGGCATCGTGGAAAAGCACGCCCATTTCCGCATTCAACGACACCGAACGCGGATCGAAATTGAAGGAACCGACAAACCCCAGCGTGTCGTCGACCGTAAAGGCTTTGGTATGGAGGCTGGCTCCCTTTGAGCCGAAAACGGAGATGTTGGCCTGGCGGTTGAAGGGTTGCAATTCGAAAAGCTGGATACCTTTTTTAAGCAGCTTGCGGCGGTATCTGGCATAGGCGCCGTGCACGGCGGCGACGTCCGTCGCGGCGAGCGAGTTGGTGAGGATTGCAACCTCGGCGCCACGATCCACCAGCTTCGACAGGATGGCCAACCCGGTGCGGCCGGGGATGAAATAGGGCGAGACGATTTCGAGGCGCTGCCTGGTCGCCGCGATAGCGGGAAGCAGCTCTTTGGTCAGCCAGTTCCTGCGCCGCTTGCCGCGCACCTTTTCCGGCGGATCGGAAATGACGCGAACGCCTTTCGTCCAGCAGACGTCGCTGTGCGCTGCAATGAACTCCGTGATCGTGCGCCAGGCACTGAGGCTGTTCAAAAGCTGGCCGTCCGCGGTCGCATCGAGATTGTCGAGGAAATCGGCGCGCGAGCCCACCGCAGCCGGGTTGAGCAGCTGGATCGGCTTTGCCGCCTCGCAATTCCAGAACGCCTCGAATATCTGCATCGTCTGCCCTACGGCAGGACCGAGAAGCAACAGGTCGAGATCACGGAAATTTGTCTCCGCGGCGTCGAAATAGGCATCGCCGATATTTCTTCCTCCGACGATGGCCAGGCTCCCGTCGGCGATCCAGGCCTTGTTGTGCATGCGGCGGGTCATCGCAAACAGCCGGGCGACCATCTCCAGCGAGCGAAAGATGCTGCCGTTCCTCATGCCGCTGGGGTTGAACAGCCTCAGCTCGATGTTCTTGTAGCTGTTGAGCGCCAGGTAAGCGGCGTCGCTGTTGCGCGGATTGATATCGTCCAGCAGCATGCGGACGCGGACACCGCGCTCCGCCGCCTTGACGACCTCCTGCATCAGCAGCCGGCCGCTATGGTCGTCGTGCCAGAGATAGTACATCAGGTCGAGGCTGCTGGTGGCACTGCGCGCGGCAAGGATTCGTGCGGCAAACGCGTCATAATTGTCGGCGATCAGCACCAGCCCGCTATTGCCGGCAGCGATCTTGTCCCGGGCAAACCGCGAAATGGCTGTATCCATAAAGTGCACCGACAAACATCAGCGAAGCAAACCGTCTGAAATCTGACTAACAACCCTTCAGGTTCATTCTGGTTGCAGTCGCGGCTGCCTTATCGCGTCAAGGTTCAGCCGGGCCTTGATGGGCAGATGGTCGGAGGCGCGCTGCGCCAGCGGCGTCTTGTGCACCTCGATGCTGGAAATCAGGTGCGGCGGCCTGGCCAGGATGCGGTCGAGCGCAAACAGCGGAAAGCGCGACGGAAAGCTCGGCAGAACCGCATCGATCGGACCGAAATGCGGCAGCAGGGCCAGCAGCGAAGACCTGTTGCGGACGCGCCATTCGTTGAGGTCGCCAAGCAGGATTGTTGGCCGCAGAACCGGGTGCGTGGCTTCGACAAGTGCGTTGGCTTGCTGCGAGCGCGAGCGCCGCAGCAAGCCGAAATGCGCGGCTATGATCCTGAGCGAGACGCCCTTCAGCTCCAGGTCCGCAATCACCGCGCCGCGCGGCTCGAGGCCGGGCAGCCGGATCTGGTTCACGCTTTCGACCACGCCGCGGCGTGCCAGGATCAGATTTCCATGCCAGCCATGGCTGCGGCGGTTTTCCGGGATGTGTGTGGGGACGAGATCGCTGTCGCGCTCGAGTGCTGCGAGATCCAGCAATCCCTGCCTGCTTCCGGTTCTTTCGTCGGCCTCCTGCAAAGCGATGATGTCGGCGTCGAGTTCCTTGACCACGGCCGCGACCCGCTCCGGATCGAACCTGCCGTCGGTGCCGACGCATTTATGCACATTGTAGGATGCGACCGTAGTGCATGAAATTTCATTGCCGGGTGCCGCAAACCGCGGCACTTCCCTTCGCAGCGCAGCGCCAAGCGACCTTGGGAGGGTAGGCGATCGATCCAGCATGTGGTCCATTTGCTGTTGAGTCGGCGAGTGGCGGCCATTGCGATTATGGCGCGTGCGGAGGTCTGAAACAACGACGACCTTGGAAAACCGTTCCCGTCGGTCTTCTTCCACCGCGAGCAGCGGTGAGGTTTCATTGGAAGTCCGCCTCTGTCATGGAACAATCGCAGCCGCGCGCGGTTCAGCAAACTTGCGCCGAAAACGATCTGACGCCATGCGGCGTGATCGAAACGGGATGGCCGGATCATGGAAACACCCACCTTCTGCACCACGCCGTTGCTGCGCATCGCGTACATCGCCGGTGGCCCTGGAGCCGGCGCGCCCGTTCTGCTTCTCCACGGCTGGCCGGACGACGCAACCACCTTCACGCGCATTGCGCCTGTCCTGCATCGTGCCGGCTTCCGCACCTTTGCGCCGTGGCTGCGTGGGTTCGGCAAAACCACCTTCCTGTCGGACGAGACCATGCGATCCGGTGAAATTGCCGCCATGGCTCAGGACGTGATCGATTTCGCCGACGCATTTGGCCTCGGCCGTTTTGCGGTCGTAGGCCACGATTGGGGCGCGCGGATCGCTTACCTGCTCGCCTCGGTATTTCCCGAACGGATACGGTGCTGCTCGGCATTGTCGCTTGGCTGGCAGCCGGGCGAATTCGCAACGCCGCCGTTGGACCAGGTCAGGGCATTCTGGTACCAATGGTTCATGGCAACGGATCGCGGCGCCGAGATCGTTCGCCAGCAAGGCAAGGCGTTCGCGCATTTTCAATGGGAAAGCTGGAGCCCGCCCGGCTGGTTCGAGGAAGAGCTTTTTGACAGCGTTGCCGCTTCCTTCGAAAATCCCGATTGGGCCGACGTGACGTTGCACTCCTACAGGGTTCGCTGGGGCGAAGCCGATCCCGATCCGCGCTACGCCGATCTTGCCCGGCGCCAGATTTCCGCCAAGTCCATTCCCGCGCCTACTCTGACGATCCACGGCGATGCCGACCGCGTTGTGCTGCCACAATCGTCCGAAGGCAAGGAACTATACTTCACGGCCCATTACGAGCGCCAGCTTCTGGCTGGCATCGGCCACTTTCCGACGCGCGAAGCACCCGAGCGCGTTGCCGATCACCTTGTCGGGTTCCTCGACAGTTTCGGAAGAGGAGAAGCGTAGAACTGGAACCCTGACCGGCGATAGTACGTTTCGGGAAGGCAGCGCAGTCAACGGAGAAGTCGAATGCAGTCCTTAGCCGCAGATTCCGCCCCCCGCCCAGGCCCGCTCAGGATTGTCCCGTTTGATGGAACCGTGACCGTCCGGTTCTCCGATGCCATTATTGCGTCGAGCGAGCGGGCAAAGGTGCTCTATGAAGACGGCCATGATCCTGTTTTCTACATACCCTTCGAGGACATCTATTTCGACCTCTTGGAGAAGACGAACACGACGAGCCACGGCCCGCTGAAGGGCACGGCAAGCTATTGGCGTGTTCATGCGGTCGGTTCGTCGGCAGAAGACTTCATGTGGGCCTACGAGACGCCCGACACCCCGGCATTGGCGATCGCCCGCCATGGTGCGTTCGATCCCGGCAGGGCGCGGATCGACGCCGATCCCGCGGAAGACAAGCGGCACACGCCGCACGTCACCGAGTAGACCCACATCGGCGACAGCCGCCAGCTGTCCGTCAGCTCGCGAACTCTTCCCTGAGAATGCGCAGGCCGTCTTCGTATTTCGCTGTCGAGGCACCGATCTGCCGTGCCTGCCATAGATTGTCGGCGAGATCCGCGCGCTTGATCGGCAATGCCAGCGGGTTGGCCGCAGCCCTGCGAACGAACGCGGCATCGCCCTCATTCGGCCGCCGCGTCATGGCATCGACGGCCGATACGATGGACGGTCCAAACCCGGCCGCCTCAAGCCGGTCGCGGTTCCAGCCGTCGCCTTTTTCGACGACGTCGTGAAGATAGGCGATGGCTTTCTGGTCGAGCGTTTCGACGGCATCGACAACCCGACGGCAATGTTCGATATAGGGCCGCCCTGTCTTGTCAGACTGTCCGGCATGGGCCTGTTCGGCGATTTTCGCTGCGCGATAAAGCACGCTCATTGGGTCGACCCCGTAACGAACAGCGCATGTCCTGGCTAACGCGCCATCGTCAGCGCGAGTTCCGATGCACCGCGGGAACCCTGCTGCCTCACTTGCGAGCTGAATGCCGCGGCGGCGGGCCCGACACGTCAGGAGACGCGTTCAAAACTGTCGAGGCTGGTTCCAAAGGCGCGCCAGGCGGGCAGTTTCCTGGCTCGGGCCGGGGCACCTTCCTTTTCCGCCGACAAAGCGGCTTCCGCAACGGTGTGCCACAGCATCTCCAGCTTCCCATCCCTGAGAATGCCGGTATAGCTCACCGCTGCGGCTCCGACCCGCCCTTCGGCCGCGCAAGTGAAGCCGATGACGTCTCCACGGCAGGCTCCGAACAGCGGCACCGTCATCCCGAAAAAGGCGCTGTCCTCCAGCGCCGTCCGGAAGGTTCCGCTGATCCGTCCGCCCTCTTCGCTGGTCAGTTCGACCACCGACCCGTACTGATTCCGCCAGGTGCCCAGCCAACTCATCGCTGCTCCTCCTGATTGCTACCACAGGGATTGCGCTAACACACGGCCGCCAAGCCGCGGCCGAGGCAGCGGCCTTCAATCAGCCGCGATGCCAGCCATCGACATCTGAACGAAGCGCAGCGGCGCTTCCAGCGTCCAGCTGATGCCGTGCCTGGCGAATTCCAGGCGGCCGGTGCCGCTGAGCGCCTGCGGCGTGACGCGTTTGAGCACAACCGTTCCGAAACCGCGTCGCGTGTTTTCATCGACCAATGGTCCGTCCAGCTCCCGCCAGACAAGGCGGAAGCCATCGCTGCCATCGGCGGCTGGGGTCACGGTCCATTCGACCTCGACCCGTCCGTCATGGTGCGACAGCGCTCCGTGCTTTACCGAATTGGTGGCCAACTCGTGAAAGGCAATGCCGAGATATTGCACGGCGTTCGGCTGCAGCATGATCATCGGCCCGCTCATCGACAGCCGGGCCTGTGTCGCGAAGGCCTTGGTCTGGGCATGGATCAATTCGCCGATGGTCGCGCCACGCCATTCCGCATCGACCAGGAGGTCGTGCGATTCCGAAAGCGCCATGATGCGTTCCCGGACCCGTGAAAGGAAGGCCTCTGGCGTACCGGCCAGCTTGCTGGTCTCGCGGATCATCGAGACGATCACCGAATACTGGTTTTTAACGCGATGGTTGACTTCGCGCATGAGTGTGCGGATGCGCCGTTCGCTTTCCTTGTGGGGGCTGATGTCGCGCGCGATCTTGGAGGCGCCGATGATACGCCCGATGCCGTCGCGTATCGGCGAGATGGTGAGCGAAACCGGAACCAGGGTGCCGTCCTTGCGCTGCCGGATAGTCTCGTATGAAGGAATCCGTTCGCCGGCGCGAATGCGGCTGATGATCATGGCTTCCTCATCCAGGTGGTCGGGCGGGATGAGGATCGTCACCGGGCGCCCGATCGCCTCGGCGGGCGTATAGCCGAACAGGCGTTGTGCCGCGTCGTTCCAGCTGGTGATAATGCCGTTCAGGTCTTTGGACACGATGGCGTCCATCGAGGATTCGACGATGGCGGCGAGCCTTATGCCGGCGTCGTCGGCCAGCGTCTGCATGCGCAGGTCGAGCAGGGTGTTGATGGCACCGACAACCTCGCCGGCTTCATTGCGAAGCAGGACCGGATGCGCACTGAACGGGATGAGTTGGCCGTCCGGCCGCTCGGCGATGGCTCGGCCCCCACGAACGTCCCGCTCCTCGAGCAAGGCAACGGCCATTGGACACTCGTCATGCGCCATCGGTCGCCCGTCGAGGTGGCGAAGCTTCCATGACCCGCACCAGCGATCCTGGCCGATAACCGGACGATATCCCCAGAGATCGGCAGCGGCTTCGTTAAAGAAGGTAATGTAGCCTTGTTTGTCGGTGGTGTAGACGGCCACAGGCAACGCCTGCATCAGATCGGCGGAGGAAACTTGCGGGATCCCGCCAGTCCTTAGTTCAACGACGTCCACCAGTCCCCCGCTCCGCTTGGCTTGCCGACGGATTGCTACGTCATCTAAATGCGCGCGAGCGTTTTCGGTTCCGTTCGATCCGCTTTCGGACATTCAGGCTGATTTGCGTTTCGGGGCCGTTCTCGGCTTTTTGCTGGGAGCCTTGCCGCCTTCCTGCGCCAGGCTTTTGCGCAGAACATCGGCGAGATTGATGACGTTCGTCTTGGGCTCAGGTGCCGGCTTGGGCGGTTTCTTGCCCTTGCGCTTGGCCTCGATCATTGCAACCAGCGCCTGTTCATAAGTATCGTCGAACTTCGACGGGTCGAATTTGGCGGGCTTCTTGTCGATCAGCAATTGCGCGATTTCCAGCATCTCGGGATCGACCTTGCGAGCCTTCAGCCCTTCGAACACCGCGTCCGCCGCGACCACTTCATTGTGGTTGCGTAATTCCGTCATCAGCATGCCCTTGCCCAGCGGCTGGATCAGCACCTCTCGGCCTCGCTGGTACAGCACGACGCAGGAGCGGGCTGCTACCTTTTTCCTGGCCATGGCGTCCCGGATCACCGCGAAAGCCTCCGTGGAGGGCGCATCGGCCGGAACGAGATAGTAGGGTTTTTCGAGGTAGCGTGCGTCGATTTCGGCGGCAGGCACGAACTCGCCGATCTCGAGCGTATGCTGCGATACCATCTTCAGTTTCTTGATTTCGTCCGGCTCTATATGGATGAACTCACCCTTTTCGACCTCATAGCCTTTTACCTGCTCCGCCGCCGCGACCGTGTCGCCGGTCTCCTCGTCTAGATAGGCGCTCTTGACCGGGAGACCGTCCTTGCGGTTCAGGATCCTGAAATGCACTTTCTCGGCCTCGCTGACGGCACCGATGATCTTGACGCCACAGGAAACCGATCCGACTTTCATAAAGCCCTTCCAGGCAGCTCGCGGCGTCGCCATGTCGATCACTCATTTGTCGAACGGACGGAACGGCTGCGCGCGGAAATCGTTCCGCCATGGCAGGCTGTTCCACATGCCGGCCCGGACGTTCGTTTCATTTTCGTCAGGGGAAATAGCGGAATGGCCCAACGCAGCGCAGGATTGCTCATCTTTCGCCGAAGGGAAGGACATCTCCAGATCTTGCTGGTGCATCCGGGCGGCCCATTCTGGGCGACGAAGGACGACGGCGCATGGTCGATCCCGAAGGGCTTGGTCGACGAGAACGAGGACGAGCTGGCGGCGGCAAAACGCGAGGCCGAAGAGGAGCTAGGCGTCGCCATCGATGGCGTTTTCGAACACCTTGGCAGCTACAGGCAGCCGGGCGGCAAGCTCGTCATCGCATGGTGCGTCGAGGCGGATTTCGACAGCGACGCCATCAGCAGCAACACCTTTGTCATGGAATGGCCGCCAAGGTCCGGCTCGATGAAGGAATTTGCCGAAGTCGACAAAGCGGGCTGGTTCTCCCTGCCTGAAGCCAACCTCAAGATCCTGAAAGGCCAGCGCGCCATGCTGGCGGACTTTGCCGGCCGGCATGGCGACGGATGAATTTGTTTCAGCCCAGTTCTTAGGGCAGTGCTCGGGCTTCCTCACCGCTCTGCTTTAAGCGCGTTGCGGCCGCAGCGTGCGCAACGTGATCGAGTAGCGATGCTCCGCCCCCGGCGGAATGCTGTGCTCCCATTCGCTGCGCGCGGCGCCCGTCATCAGATAGGCCGATCTTGGCTCGACGGTGACCGTCTTGCGGTCCCATCGCGTGCCGTTTTTCCGCCGCAGGCGAAAGCTGCAGGCGGCCAGCAGGGAAACACCGGCGACGGCCTCGAAATGAGGCTTGTCGCGGTGCCAGCCAATACCGGCGCCCGGCCGGTACTCGTTGATCAGCACCTGCACGAAGGTCTCGGCGGGCAGGCGGGCGAAGGCTGCAACCTTTTCCCTGAGCGGCAGCAGAAAGCCGGGTATCGGCGGTGCCTCGACGACTTCGCGCCGGTCGTAATCATAACGCAGCCCAAAACCGACCACCCGCCGGTTTGCCAGATGGCCGTGAAAGTCGAAGGCCTGAAAAGGCAGGCTTGCGAGCTGGCTCGCCAACGCTGCTTCTTCGTCCGGCGTGATCAGTTCGGGCCGGTAGCGGAATCCTTCCGGCAGATCGTCGGCGGCGGCAAAGAGATCGCCCTGGCGGGCTGCAGCCGATGTCTTGGGCGATGGCATCAACCGTATTTGGTAAAGCCGGCCCGTAGCGGCAAGGCTACTTCGGCAGGAAGGAACCTCGCTCTCCGTGCAGGGTTATTCACACGACGGGGTGGATTGGACCTGTTGAGAATGCCTTCAACTGCGATCAGAAGCATCGATTACCAGCCGGCGACGAGGGTCCTCTCCGTATGGTTCGTCCCGAGCGGAAACCGCTATGATTACGAGGACGTGCCGCCGCAGGTCCACGCGGCATTCCGCAAAGCCTCGTCAAAGGGCCGGTTCTTCAACGAGCATATTCGCGACCGGTACAAATACCATCTGGTCGAGCAGAGTCATTCGAGCTGAGCCTTCAGCCGCTTCCCACGATCTCGGCTCTCCGCCATGCTTGGCCGCGTGGTGGCAATGAGCGGACTTCGCAGTTGGCGAGCGACCTGATATTGATCATGGTCCCACCCAAAACATCGAAAGCTTGGAATGTCCGCCGAAGCCGAAAAAACCGAGCGAAGGCGAGACCTGGCCGAAACCCGGCAAGCTCGGAGCACTGATCGCTCAATCGCTGACCGAAAATGCCAAAGCCCGGTTCGAGGTGGATTCTGCCCCCGGCAAAGGAACGCGGGTGACCATCGTGTTCAACAGATCGGCCGCCCTCGCGACGCAGCCGGTCGAGCAAGCGCCGCCATTCGAGGCCATCCGCCTCAGCCGGCCCCCTCCATCACCTTGCGCGTGTGGCGGGCGATGACCCCTTCTTCGTCGGTCGCCACGATGCGGACTTCCACCTTGCTCTCCGCCTGGCTCATCAGCGCGGCATGAGAGCTGTTGGCGGCCTCGTCGATCGCCACGCCGAGCCAGCCAAGCCTGTCGCAAATCGCTTTGCGGACCGGGGCAGAGTGCTCGCCGATGCCGGCGGTGAACACCAGGCATTCCAGCCCGCCCAGCGTGTTGGCGAGGGCGGCAACTTCCCTGGCAGCGCGGAAGGCGAAAAGCTCCACCGCTTCGCGAGCCCGGCGGTCGTCGCTGGCCTCCAGCGTGCGCATGTCGCCGGAAATGCCGGACACGCCGAGCAGCCCGGATTCCTCGTAGAGCATGTCTTGCAGCGCCTCTCCCGAAACGCCTCTTTCCAGCAGCAGGTACAAAAGCACGCCCGGATCGATGGCGCCGCAGCGTGTGCCCATGACCAGGCCGTCAAGCGCCGAAAAGCCCATCGTCGTATCGACGCTTCGCCCGTCGCGCATGGCGCACAGGCTCGCCCCGTTGCCGAGATGGGCGACGATGGTTCTTTTCGTCGCCAGATCGGGCGATATCTGCTTGAGCCGGCCGGCGACATATTCGTAGGAAAGCCCGTGAAAGCCGTAGCGGTGGATGCCGTCTGCCTCATAGCGGCGCGGCAGCGCAAAACGGCTGACCAGAGGCTCGATGGTCCGATGGAAGGCCGTGTCGAAACATCCGACCTGCGGCAGGTCGGGCCGCAGCGCGGCAAGCGCCCGGATTGGTGCGAGGCTGCGTGGCTGGTGCAATGGCGCAAGCGGGGTCAGCCTGTCGAGAGCCTCGATAACTGTCGGCGTCAGGCGGACAGGTTCGACGAACTCGCGTCCGCCATGGACGATGCGATGGCCGGCGGCGATCAATTTCCTTCCGCCAAGTTCGTTCTCGATCCATTGCAGCGTCTGGCCGATGCCCATGTCGCGTGATGCGTCTGCGGCAAGTGGCCGATCGCACTGCAGCTCCCCATCGGCGGCTTTTGCGGTCAGCCTTGGCGCATCGCCCAAATCCAGCGAACCGCGCGAGGCAAGATCCAGCTCAGCGGACACTCCAAGATCGTAAAGCCCGAACTTGATGCTCGACGAGCCGGCATTCAACGCAAGGATCGATCGTCGCATCAATCGCCGGCCCTCGTCGCGCCGTCCTGCGGCCAAGACCATTTCTGGATCTCGGGCATGTCCTCGCCATGTTCGCGGACATAGGCCGTGTGCTCAGCCAATTTCCCGTGCAACACCGCGGCAAGATCCTTCGCCCGCTCGGCCAGCCCCGGCACACGCGCGATCGCGGCGAGCGCCAGATGATAGCGGTCGAGCTGGTTGAGCACCACCATATCGAACGGCGTCGTCGTCGTGCCTTCCTCGCGAAAGCCGTGCACATGCATGTTGTCGTGGTTGGCGCGCCGGTAGGTCAGACGGTGAATGAGATAGGGATAGCCGTGATAGGCGAAGATGACCGGCTTGGCCCTGGTGAACAGCGCGTCGAACCTGTCGTCGGCAAAGCCATGCGGATGCTCGGAATTCGACTGCAAAATCATCAGGTCGACGACATTGACGACGCGGATATTCAGGTCCGGAATGCCCGAGCGCAGGATATCGGCTGCAGCCAGCGTCTCCAACGTCGGCACGTCGCCGGCGCAGGCCAGGACCACATCCGGATCTTCGTCCTTGGCAACCGTCCCGGCCCATTCCCAGATGCCGGCGCCGGCCTGGCAGTGTGCTTCCGCGCCTTCGGCGGACAGCCATTGCGGCGCCGGCTGCTTGCCGGCGACGATGACGTTGATGCGGTTGTAGGTTTTCAGGCAATGGTCGGTGATCCACAGCAGCGTGTTGGCGTCGGGCGGGAAATAGAGCCTTACCGTGTCGGCTTTCTTGTTGGCGACGAAATCGGCAAAGCCCGGGTCCTGATGGCTGAAGCCGTTGTGATCCTGTCGCCAGACATGCGAGGTCAGCAGGTAGTTGAGCGAGGCGATCGGCTTGCGCCAGGCAAGTTCGCCGGAGGTCTTCAGCCATTTGGCGTGCTGGTTGACCATGGAATCGACGATGTGGACGAACGCCTCGTAGCACGAGAACAGGCCGTGGCGGCCGGTCAGCAGATAGCCCTCCAGCCAGCCTTGGCAAAGGTGCTCGCTGAGCACTTCCATGACGCGGCCGTCGCGGGAAAGATGGACGTCGTAAGGCTCGATCCGCTCCATCCAGATCCGATCCGTGACCTCGAACACATCGTCGAGGCGGTTGGAGGACGTCTCGTCCGGCCCCATCAGTCGGAAATTCCTGGCACCGGCGTTCAAGCGGATCACATCGCGAAGATAGCTTCCGACGGTCCGCGTCGCCTCTCCGACAGCACCGCCCGGACGCTGTACGTCGAGCGCCAGGCCTTTCCAGTCGGGGAGCACCAGGTCTTGTTTCAGCAGGCCGCCATTGGCGTAGGGTATTGCACCCATGCGTCTTGACCCTGTGGGCGCCAGCGCCGCGAGCTCCGGCAGGAGATGGCCGCCTTTATCGAACAGTTTTTCCGGCTCGTAACTGCGCATCCAGTCTTCCAGGATCTGGCGGTGCGCCGCATCGCCGCGTGCATTCGACACCGGCACTTGATGCGAACGCCAGAAATCCTCCACCTTCTTGCCGTCGACCTCTTTCGGCCCAGTCCAGCCCTTTGGGCTGCGCAGCACGATCATCGGCCACAGCGGCCGCTCTCCCTTCCAGCCCGCGGCTCTTGCAGGCTCCTGGATGGAGTGGATCCGGTCGAGCACGGTATCGAGCGTGCGGGCCATCTCGCGGTGCATCGTGGCAGGTTCATGACCTTCGACAAAGAAGGTCTCGTAGCCATAGCCGAGGAACAGGCTGCGCAACGCCTCGTCTTCCATGCGGCCGAGGATCGTCGGGTTGGCGATCTTGTAGCCGTTGAGATGCAGGATCGGCAGGACGGCACCGTCGGATGCCGGGTTCAGGAACTTGTTGGAATGCCAGGCCGCGGCGAGCGGGCCGGTCTCGGCTTCGCCGTCGCCGACGACGCAGGCAACCACAAGGTTCGGATTGTCGAAGGCGGCGCCGAAGGCATGGACCAGCGCATAGCCGAGCTCTCCGCCTTCGTGGATCGAGCCGGGCGTCTCCGGAGCCGCGTGGCTCGGCACTCCGCCGGGAAACGAGAACTGCCGGAACAGCTTGCGCAGGCCGTCTTCGTCCCCGCCGACCTCGGGATAGATTTCGCTGTAGGTGCCCTCGAGCCAGGTGTTCGCGACCATTGCCGGGCCGCCGTGACCCGGCCCGCAGATGAACAGGACATCGAGACCACGTTCACGGATAATCCGGTTTAAATGCACATAGATGAAATTGAGGCCGGGCGTCGTGCCCCAATGGCCGAGCAGCCGTGGCTTGATGTGCTCGGGCCGCAAGGGCTCACGCAAGAGCGGATTGTCGAGCAGATAGATCTGGCCAACCGAAATGTAGTTCGCGGCGCGCCAGTAGCGGTCCATCAGATCGACCTGGTCAAGGCCGGTTGTTTGCGCAGTGGTGCGAGCCTCGTCGTTCATGGAAATGCCTCCGGAATACCCTCGTCCGTCGTTATCTGGGGTGGCGTCGCGTCGGAGAAAGGATTTGCCTCGAAATAAGTTTGGGCGGCGTGGCCAGCGCCCGCTTGCCGATCCTGCAACCCGCCTCGCCACACAAAAGCGGGTCGGTCTTTTGGGGAACCTCGGGGCTTGCTAACGGTTAGGGAGATGCACCGCATTGCTTGAATCCAAAGGGACTGCCGAGGCCCTGAGATACGAGCCGGCCGAGGTGGCGTTGAGCAGCTTGGGCGATTGTAGCGGAGGCCCATAGGAGGAGCAAAAAGATGCTCGATCTCTCCCATGCCCGCAACCAAATGGTCGACATCCACTTGAGCCGCCGTGGCATTCGCGACCGCAATGTCCTTCAGGCGATGCGCGAGGTCCCGCGCGAGGCTTTCGTCGAGCCTGGTTTCGAAGAATTCGCCTATGAGGACGGGCCGCTGCCGATCGCCGAATGTCAGACGATATCGCAGCCCTATATCGTTGCATTCATGATCGAAATGGCGGAGATCGGAGCCGGCGACCACGTCCTAGAGGTCGGCACCGGCTCGGGCTATGCGGCTGCCGTAATGAGCCGGATCGTCGAACGCGTCTACACGATCGAGCGCCACGCCGCGTTGGCTGAAACGGCAAGGCAGCGGTTCAAAAAGCTTGGCTACGACAATATCGAAGTCCGCACCGGCGACGGCACCAAGGGCTGGCCCGAGGCGGCACCCTTCGATGCGATCCTGGTTGCGGCCGCCGGCCCCGGCGCGCCGCTCGCCCTGCAGGAACAGCTCGACGTCGCTGGCCGGCTTGTCATCCCGGTCGGCGATGAATTCGACTCGCAGCGCCTGCTCAAGGTCACCCGCACCGGCGCCGCAACCTACACCGAGGAGGATTTCGGCGGCGTGCGGTTTGTTCCGCTGATCGGCGAGCAAGGCTGGGGCGAGCCAGGCAGCGACAGCCAAATAGCGGCCGATCTTCCGCACCGGCATCAGCGCAGGAGCAGCTTGCCGCAGATGATAGCGGCCGCCGCCGAACCGCTTCCGGATTTCGACGATCCGGCCTTCGGTGCGCTGTTCGACCGGTTTGCCGACCGCCGCGTCGTCTTGCTCGGCGAAGCCAGCCACGGCACATCGGAGTTCTATCGTGCGCGCGCGGCGATCACTCGCACGCTGATCGAGAAGCATGGCTTCACCATCGTCGCGGTCGAAGCCGACTGGCCCGATGCCGCGGCGATCGACCGCTACGTCCGCCATCGGCCGCCACGGCCCGGCGCAGATCCGCCGTTCCAGCGCTTTCCCACCTGGATGTGGCGCAACACCGATGTCGCGGTGTTCGTCGACTGGATGCGAGAGCATAATGAGCGGATCAGGCTATCTTCCCGGCGGGCCGGGTTCTATGGCCTCGACATCTACAATATGGGTGGATCGATTGCGGCGGTCCTGCAATATCTCGATCGGGTCGACCCACAGGCCGCAAGGATCGCACGCGAACGCTACGGCTGCTTGACGCCGTGGCAGAACGACCCGGCCACCTATGGCCGTGTCGCACTCACCTCCGGCTACCAGAAATGCGAGAAGGCCGTGCTCGAGCAATGCCGGGAACTGCTTTCCAGAGAGCTCGACTACGCGCAGCAGGACGGCATCGATTTCCTCGACGCCACCCAGAACGCCCGCCTGGTCGCCTCCGCCGAGCGCTATTACCGCACCATGTATTACGGCGGCGCGCAATCCTGGAACCTGCGCGACACCCATATGTTCGAAACGCTGGACCACCTGCTGCAGGCCCGCGGCCCGAACGCCAAGGCGGTGGTGTGGGCACATAATTCCCATATCGGCGATGCCCGCTACACCGAGATGGGGATCGTCAGGGACGAAGTGAACATCGGCCAGCTCTGCCGCCAGCGTTTTGGCGACGAGGTTGCCTTGATCGGGCTCAGTACGCATTCCGGGACGGTGGCCGCCGCCACCGACTGGGACGGCGACATGGAAGTGAAACCGGTTCGGCCTTCCCACAACGACAGCTATGAGCGGCTTTGCCACGACAGCGGCGTCTCGCCTTTCCTGCTCGATTTCGAGCGCGACGACACGCTGCGCGAACGGCTTCTGGAGCGCCGGCTGGAACGCTTTATCGGCGTCATCTACCGGCCCGAAACCGAGCTCCACAGCCATTATGCGGACGCCTCGCTCGCCCGCCAGTTCGATGCTTTCGTCTGGTTCGATGAAACCAGTGCCGTGACGCCGCTTGGGCCGGAACATGCGGGGACAGGCCTTCCCGAGACCTATCCTTTCGGGCTGTAGCGAATTTGGACCCTGGGAAAGCGGAAAATCAAAAGAAGGAGGTCACCGATGGCCGGAAAAAAGACTCATGAGCAGCAATTGCGCATTATCGAAGAGCGCGAGAACACGAAAAACGCCGGCAAGGATTTCGACGCGGAAGCGGATTTGAAAAAGACCAGGCAAGAGCGCGAGGCGTTCCGGCGCGGTGCCGAGCTCAGATCGGACCCGAAGGACATTGCCGATCCCGACGACCGCAACATAATTCGCGGCGAGCACCAGGAAAGCGCCCACAACAAGCATCGCGCCGACCGCTGAAACGGCAGGATCGCTTGACGTTAAGATAGTACGCCGGTTCCGTTCCCTGATCTGACGGATGCAGCGTTCGTGGCGGCAAGTTGGCGGACGAGGGCCGTCTTGATCCCTGGCGCTATTCAGCAAAAAATGTCGCGGCGATAGCAATTGAGACGAGGCTCAGCATCGCCAGGCCTGCCCTGGCGACATGCGAAGCCTCCCAGACGTTGCGCAAGTCTCTCCAGTCGCCGGTCTGCTTTCGACACATTGAAAAAAACGTCACGGCTGATTGCGGCATGGTAACGTCTTGCACCCAGAAATTATTGACGGGATGCGTGATCAACCAATAGGTCGCATGTTCCGCCAGCAGGAAGGCGAGCGCCGCCAAGGTCCACCAGAATCGGGCGCTTGGATAAGGCGTCAGGTAGAGCAGGATGGCGAGGGCAATGATGCCGCCGATCTCGGCAAAGCCGCCGATCGTGAAGCCGGGATAGTAGATCGCCTGCACTGATTTGTAGGTGGCCTCCTTGAGGCGCAACTTGCCGGGCAATTCCAGTGCGTGCGCGAGCGAGAGCGCCATCGAGACGGCGACCAGAAGAAGGGTGGCGATCATCAATGCGCGCATGCTCCTGCTCCCTGAATGATGCCCTCGTGGCGCGCGCGTACTTAGGGTGGTTGGTGATCCGGAAAAGGCAACGACACCCGACTTCGCCGGCAAGTCCGGTTCGGTCATTCCCCGATCTGGCTGGTCGACCGTTCGTGGACTGTGGCGCCGGTCTGCGCGTCGACCGCGGCCATGCTGACCTCGTAGCCCCAGAGCTTGCGGATATGGCGCAGCGTGGCGTCGCGGCTGCCGCCTTCCAGCACTATGCCGTCGTTGACCTTATGCTGCAGGCGCAGATGCCGATCGCCGAGCAGGTCCACGTCCACCACCTGGATGTCCGGCCGGCTGGCGCCGATGTCGTAGCTGTGGGCGAGTGCGGCGCGGATGCTCTCGTAGCCGCGCTCATTGTGTATCGAGGCGACTTCGTAGTGCGGATCGTTGGCCGCATCGGCAAGCACAAAGAACCGCCATTTCCGGATCAGGGTAGGGCTCAGATACTGGCGGATGAAGGACTCGTCGCGATGGTTGGCCCAGGCGTCCAGCAGGGTCTGGCGCCAGTCGCCATTGCCGGCGATATCGGGAAACCAGTCGCGGTCCTCGGCGGTCGGCGCGGTCGAGATGCGCTGGATATCCTGCATCATGTCGAGGCCCAGCGCGTAAGGGTTGATGCCGGAAAAGCGCGGATCGTCGAAGCCCGGCTGGAAGATCACGTTCGAATGGTTGCGCAGCACTTCCAGCATGGCGCCTTCGCCGATCAGGCCGCGGTCGAACAAAAGGTTCATCAGCGTGTAATGCACGAAGGTGGCGCAGCCCTCGTTCATCACCTGCGTTTGGCGCTGCGGATAGAAATACTGCGCGATGACGCGGACGATCCGGATGACCTCACGCTGCCAGGGTTCCAGGATCAGGCTGTTCTTCTCAAGGAAATAAAGCAGGTTTTCCTCGGGCAGCTTGAGCGATTTCTTGCGCTCCGCCATTGTATCCGTCTCGCGGGGCTTGGTGCCGTCCTTCGAAGGCGGCAGCGTGCGCCATAGGTCATTGTAGGAACGCTCCTCGTATTCCAGGCGCTCGCGAACGCCCTCGCGCTGCTTTTCCGACGACAGTTTCGGCGGCCGGTGATATCTGAACACGCCCTGTTCCATCAGCGCATGTGCGGCATCGAGGATCTCTTCCACCGCATCGACGCCATGCCGCTCCTCGCAGCGGGCAATGTAGCCCTTGGCGAAGTCGAGATAGCTGAGGATGGCGCTGGCATCCGTCCACTGCTGGAACAGATAATTGTTCTTGAAGAAATGGTTATGGCCGAGTGCCGCGTGCGCCGTCACCAGGGCCTGCAGAGCCATGGTGTTTTCCTCCATCAGATAGACGATGCAGGGATTGGAATTGATGACGAGTTCATAGGCCAGCCCCCGTCCGCCTTTGCGATAGAGCAATTCCTGGTAGAGGTAGTGCTTGCCGAACGACCAGTGCCGGTACATCAGCGGCATGCCGACAGAGGAATAGGCGTCGAGCATCTGTTCGGACGAGATGATCTCCATCTGCACCGGATAGACGTCGAGGTGGAGCTCTTCCGTGGCGACCGCCTCGATGGTCTCGTAGGCACGCGACAGCGTCCTGAAATCCCAGTCGGAACCGGAAAACAGCAACCCGGATTTGCTCGCCATCAGCCCCCTCTTTCAGCGCTCTTTTGATAACCCGGCTGTCTGGCGAAGAGCTGGCGGAAAACCGGGTAGATGTCGGCCGCCGTGGCGATGCGGCTCATCTGGAAGTTCGACCACCTCAGCTTGACCGCACTGTAGGCACGCCACAGCGACGTGCCGTTGTCGGTGGCGCCGAAGATGTGGCTCTCGCGCTCGTCGAGGATCTCGACATAAGCAAAATACTGGCAAAGCCGCATGATCTGTTCGTCGAGAAGGGTGATGCAGCGCTCGGAATCGGTGACGAAATTGTCGCCGTCCGAGGCCTGGGCGACATAGATGTTCCATTCGCGGCTGGGATAGCGTTGCTCGACGATGCGGTGCATCTCCTCGAGCGCCGTGGAAACCACCGTGCCGCCGCTCTGAGTGTTGTAGAAGAAGGTTTCCTCGTCCACCTCCTGCGCCTCGTGCGTGTGGCGAATGAAGACGACCTCGGTGCGGTCATAGCGCCGTTTCAGGAACAGGTGCAGCAGCACGAAGAAGCGCTTGGCCAGATCTTTCTCGCGTTCGCCCATCGAACCGGACACGTCCATCAGGCAGAACATCACCGCATTGGCGTTCGGCACCGGCTGGGCGTCGAAGCGGTTGAAGCGGATATCGACCGGATCGACAAAGGCGATCCGCTTGCGGCGGCGCTCCAGCCGCTCAAGCTCTTCCTGCAGCGCCACGATGCGCTGCCGCATCTCGGCGTTTTGCGGCTTCGCCTCCAGCGTCGCGATCTCCTGCGCGACAGCATCGACCGCCTCCTGCTTGGGACGCCTGAGCGCTATGCGGCGGCCATGGCTGTTGCGCATCGTGCGCCCGACATTGATGTTGGTCGGCGAGCCGGTCGCGGCGAAGCCGGCCCGGCGCGGCTTGAAGGCGAGGATCTCCTTGAGGTTGAGCTTGACCATATCAGGCAGTTCGAGGTCTTCGAAAAAGAGGTCGAGCACCTCCTCGCGCGACAGCACGAAACGGAAATCGTCCTCCGATTCGGTTCTCCCCGGGGCGGATCCCATGCCGCCGCCCTGGCCGGGTTTAGGCAGCCGGTCGCCTGGGGCAAAATGCTTGTTGCCGGGCAGGACGTGCTGGCGGCTGCCGCTGTTCCGGGCATCCTTGAAGCTCGGCTCGCCGGTGCCTCGCGCCGGCATCGAAACGGCATGCTCGGCGTCCACGTCGGCGATCTTGCCGGTGCGGATCTGATCGCGGATGGTGCGCTTCAACTCTTCGCGCGCCCGCCGCAGGAAACGCTGCCGGTTGCCGAGGCTTTTGTCCTTCGGGTTCAGTCGGCGATCGATGAAGATCGGCATATGTTACCCCGGGCTGGCTTCAACCCGCCTTGTTCACCCGCATGTACCAGTCCACCAGCCGGCGGACCTGGCGCTCGGTGTAACCGCGCTGGATCATCCGCTGCACGAATTCGGTATGCCGCTTCTCCGTCACGCTGTCCTGCTTGGAGCCGAAGCTGATCACCGGCAGCAGATCTTCGACCTGCCCGAACATCCGCTTCTCGATGACTTCGCGCAGCTTTTCGTAGCTTGTCCATGATGGGTTGCGGCCGTGGTTTCTGGCCCGCGCGCGCAGCGTGAACTTCACCACTTCGTTGCGGAAGTCCTTGGGATTGGCGATGCCGGCCGGCTTTTCGACCTGCGACAGTTCGTTGTCCAGAACCTCGCGATTGAGGATCTGGCCGGTATCGGTATCCTTGTAGTCCTGATCCTCGATCCAGGCATCGGCATAGGCGATGTAGCGGTCGAACAGGTTCTGGCCGTATTCGCTATAGGATTCCAGATAAGCCTTCTGGATCTCGTGGCCGATGAACTCGGCATAACGGGTCGCCAGCTCGGACTTTATGAAATCGAGATAGTCCGCCTCTGTTTCCTTCGGGAACTGCTCGCGCTTGATCGCCTCTTCCAGGATGTACATCAGATGCACCGGATCGGCGGCCACCTCTTCGGTGTCGTAGTTGAAGGTCTGCGACAGGATCTTGAAGGCGAAGCGGGTGCTGACGCCGGTCATGCCTTCATCGACACCGGCCGCGTTTCGGTACTCCTGGACCGACTTCGCCTTGGGATCGGTTTCCTTGAGGTTCTCGCCGTCATAGACGCGCATCTTGGTGTAGAGCGGCGAATTGTCGTGTTCGGCCAGGCGGGTCGAAACGGTGAACCGGCTGAGGATATCGAGCACTTCCGGAGCGCAGGGGCTGTTAGCCAATTCGCTTTCGCGCAACAGCTTCTCGTAGATCTGCCGCTCTTCGGTGACCCGCAGGCAATACGGCACCTTGACCACCAGGATACGGTCGAGGAACGCCTCGTTGTTCTTGTTGTTCTTGAACTGCAGCCATTCCGATTCGTTGGAATGGGCAACGATGATGCCCTGATAGGGGAAAGCGCCGAAATTCTCGGTGCCGTTGTAGCTGCCTTCCTGGGTCGCGGTCAGCAGCGGATGCAGCACCTTGATCGGCGCCTTGAACATCTCGACGAATTCGAGCAGTCCTTGCGTGGTCCGGTTCAGCCCGCCGCTATAGGAATAGGCATCCGGATCGGACTGGCTGAAGTTTTCCAGCTGCCTGATGTCGACCTTGCCGACCAGGGCCGAAACGTCCTGGTTGTTCTCATCGCCCGGCTCGGTCTTGGCGATGCCGATCTGGCGAAGCCTGGACGGCATCAGCTTGACGACGCTGAATTTGGAGATGTCGCCGGACAATTCGTCGAGGCGCTTGGCCGCCCAGGGCGAGATCAGGCCGTTCAGTCGCCGCCGGGCGATGCCGTATTTGTCCTCCAAAAGGTCGCCCATGCGATCGGGGTCGAACAGCCCGAGCGGCGATTCGAACACTGGGCTGACCTGGCCGCCGACCTTCAGCGTATAGATCGGACGCTGCTCCATCAGCCTTTTCAGCTGCTCCGCAAGCGAGGACTTGCCGCCGCCGACCGGGCCGAGGAGATAGAGTATCTGCTTGCGTTCCTCGAGCCCTTGCGAGGCATAGCGGAAATAACCGGCGATACGCTCGATCGTATCCTCCATACCGTAAAAGTCGGCGAAGGTCGGATAGATCTTGATCGTCCGGTTCGAAAAAATACGGCCAAGCCGCTCGTCCTTGCTGGTATCGACAAAGGTCGGCTCGCCAATCGCCTCGACCATCCGCTCGGGCGCCGAGGCGTACATCGACTTGTCCTCGCGGCAGGCAAGCAGATATTGCTGGAGGCTTATCTCCTCCTGCGCCGCATTCTTGTAAACCTCGGAAAACAGATCGAAGACGTCGGATTGATTCTCACGCATGGTATTCCTAGCCCCGGAGCCGGTGTGGCTGCACGTTTGTCTCTTGAACAACCAAATGTCGGAAAGCCCTTGTGGTTCCCTTCACTTTGCAGAGAGTGCCTGTGACCGAATGATAAGACTCTAGATAAGGGCATCCTGAGTGCAGACAAGGCGTGGAACGCCCCGCTCGAAGCATTAAATCCTGAATCGCGCCACGCCGTGCGGGCGACCTCCGATAAGACGGAGGAACGGTTCTGGTCCTTCCCGGTTGTGAAGGAAAGGAGACGGTTCGATGTTTGAGACTAGTTTGTGGTTGCTCGTTGTTGCAGGCGGTCCACTGCTGCTGGCAATCCTGATCGCCTACGCCCTGCTCACCCAGCGTCGTCGCAGCCCGGCGGAGCGCAGGGAAAGCGACCGCGCCACCGAGCGCCTGTACCAGGAAAAGAAGGACTGACCGACAGGATCGCAGCTCAGCTGCCGGCAACCGCCAGCCCGGCCACTTTTTCGGCGCGCAGCAGCATGCCGAACAGGTCACGCGGTTCATCGGGATCGGCCAGAAGGTCTAGTTCCTCGTAAAGGCCGGTCCGCTGAAGCTGATCGCGGACGTAGCGCAGCGCGGAAAAATCCTCGATCGCAAAGCCGACGGAATCAAACAGCGTGATCTGTCCGGCGTCCGTCCGGCCTGCTGCCTTTCCTGTCATCACCTGCCACAATTCGGTGATCGGATGGTCCGCATCGAGCTGCTGGCTCTCGCCTTCGATGCGCGTCTGCGGCGGATACTCGACGAAAATATTCGAGCGCAGCAGAATGTCGCGATGCAGCTCGGTCTTGCCCGGGCAGTCGCCGCCGACCGCGTTGATGTGCACGCCGGACCCGACCATGTTGTCGGTCAGGATTGTTGCCGACCGCTTGTCGGCGGTCACCGTGGTGATGATCTCTGCACCTTCGACGGCCTCCTGCGCCGACGCGCAGAGCTTGATGTCGAAACCCATGCCGGCAAGGTTCTTCATGCATTTGGTCGAGGCCGCCGGGTCGATATCGTAGAGGCGCAGCCTGTCGACGCCAAGCAGCGCCTTGAACGCAATCGCCTGGAATTCCGATTGCGCGCCATTGCCGATGATCGCCATGCACCGGGCGGCCTTGGGAGCGAGGTATTTCGCGGCAACCGCCGAGCTGGCCGCCGTTCGCAGGGCGGTCAGGATGGTCATTTCCGAAAGCAGCATCGGATAGCCGTTGCCTACATCGGCAAGCACGCCGAAAGCGGTCACGGTCTGACGGCCGTCACGCGTGTTCTTCGGATGCCCGTTGACATATTTGAAGCCGTAAAGCTGCCCGTCGCTGGTCGGCATCAGCTCGATGACGCCGTCAATGCTGTGCGAGGCGACGCGCGGCGTCTTGTCGAACAGCTCCCAACGCCTGAAATCCTCTTCGATATAGGCGGCGAGTTCGACCAGAAAACGCTCGATGCCGATGGCAAGCACCAGCTTCATCATGCGGTCGACGCTGACGAATGGAACGATGTTCAAATTGACGGTCATGGCTTAGAACCCCCTCGTCGGGCGATCCATGATCCGCCGGCCCATCAGGCTTGCGGTCAGGTCGACCAAAAGCGTGGCGGTGCGGCCGCGCTCGTCAAGAAAAGGGTTGAGCTCGACCAGGTCGAGACTGCTGACGAGGCCGCTGTCATGCAGCATTTCCATCGCCAGATGCGCCTCGCGGAAGGTGGCGCCGCCGGGAACGGTGGTGCCCACCGCCGGGGCGATCGACGGGTCGAGAAAATCGACGTCGAGACTGACATGGAGCATGCCGTTGGCGGCGCTCACCCGTTCGAGAAAGGCGCGAAGCAGTTGCGCGATGCCGTGCTCGTCGATCGAACGCATGTCGTGGACCGTCACGCCGGCTCTGCGCAATGCATCCCTTTCCGCCAGGTCCACGCTGCGGATCCCCAGCGCGCATATGCGAGCCGGCTCCACCTGCGCTGCAAGGCGGGGGAAATAGCCCTCGAAGCCGGGCTGCCCGCTGGCATAGGCGAGCGGCACACCATGCAAATTGCCGCTGGTCGTCGTGTCGAGCGTATGAAAATCGGGGTGCGCATCGAGCCACAGCACGAAGAGCGGCCGGCCGGCATTCGCCGCCCGGCGGGCAATGCCGGCGAGCGTGCCGGCCGAAATGCTGTGGTCGCCGCCGAGAAAGATCGGCATCGCATCGGCGCTCGCGGCATAGGCCGTTTCGCTGATTGCCGCCGTCCAGGCCGCAATTTCCGGCAGCGCCTTCACCGCCGCGTTGCCGTGTACGACAGGACGCATGTCGGCAGGGACGATCGTTCCGAGGTCGGTCAACGTATGGCCGAGCTCGGTCAGTGCGCCGGCCAGGCCGGCCGTGCGCAGCGCACTCGGCCCCATCTCGCAGCCCATGCGGCCTGAGCCGGCCTGGATCGGCGCCCCAACGATCGTGCAATGCATTTGTCATACCCCGCCAATTACGATGCCTTTATTGAAGCCGGCATCGCTGGCAGAATGAACATGTCAAATTGGCAAATTTGTCGAAGTGCCTTACCATAGCGGCAGCATCTACTTCCGTTGTGAGCAATCATGGACCGCCTCGACGAGCAGATCATCACCTCTTTGCGGCACGACGCCCGGCGCAGCATTTCCGACCTTGCCGTTAGCCTGGGTGTCTCCCGGGCAACGGTAAGGTCCCGGATCGAGCGGCTTGAAAGAGACGGCGTCATCGTCGGCTACACCGTCATTCTGCGCGCCGACGCGGTCGATCAGCGCGTGCGTGGCATCATGATGATCGAGATCGAAGGCCACGCCGCCGATCGCGTCATTCGGGCGCTGGGCGGCTTCTCCGAGGTCTCGACCATCCACACCACCAATGGCCGGTGGGACCTGGTGATAGAACTCGGAACCCAGACCCTGAGCGAGTTCGACGCGGTGCTGAGACGTATCCGCCTGATCCCCGGAATTACCGGCAGCGAAACAAGCCTGCTCCTGGCAACGCCGCGCACCACCAAGGCGCGGCTGTGACCTTCGAGGAACCGCCTTGGACCTGTAGCGATAACGAAATCCGAAGCCACGGAACCTTCAATTGCCGCCGCGGTTAGAGCAATTCCGGGAAAAGTGTGAAACGGTTTTCCGTTCGGAATTGCGTCAAAACAAGAGAGATCGGTTCAGCGTTTCCCCCGATGAACCGTTCTAGGCTCGGACAGCTTCGAGGGAGAACAATCATGGCTCACGCCCAGCAGGAACTCGTCGAATTCGTTATCAGCAAAGCCTTCAATCCGGTCATGCGGGCCAAACCGGACGGAAAATCCGATGCCGAGCGCAAGACGCTCGAGCACGTCCAGCAAGCCACGAAGACCGAGATCGAGCGCTATCGCCATTACGGCTCGGCCGAGGAGGTCGCGACCAATTTCAAGCGCGACCTGAGCTCAGATGCCGCCAAAAAGTTGCACGCCCAACTGCGGCGCCTGCATCTGCCGACGATCGAGGATATTCGCGACGACTTTGAGGACAAAGCCCGCAAGCTCGGGGTCAAGGCCTCGTCGTAGATCCGCGACCGGTCCTCGGTGACGTCCGTCAGGCTGTCATCACAAACCGTCCTTGGTCGGAGGCCACCCTGACCGAACCGTCTCGGGGATGTTGTCCGACGTCAGATCGCCCCGATTGAGCTTTTCGATCGCTTCATCGGCTTCGCTTTCGTCGAGACCGGAAAGCGGCAACCCGCCGACCACGACGGCTTCGCCGCTCTCGCTGTCATAGACCTCCCAGAGGCCTTCTGAATCCTGTCGTTTGTCGAACGGCATGGCACTCCCCAACACCGCTATTGTACGCCTGCCACCCATTTCAGGGCCTGGGCTTTTTCGTCCTCCGGGAACACCCGCGCCTCGATTTGCGGAAACAGCGCGTCTGTCATTTCCGTAGCTGCCTTGATCCATTGCTTGTCGGAAATCACGGCGGCACGTTTGAAGCGGTGGAGCTCGCCAAGTTTGCTCAGCCCATACTGCAGGTCGCGCCGCAAGGCGCCAGCCGTCATGTCCTCGAAATCAGTAAGATCGGTCAGGACGCCGATGTCCTTATGGTCGCTCAGTTTCGCTTCGATTGCCGGGATGACTCTGTCGTAGTCGTCCGCCGTCACAGTGCCGGTGACACGAAAGGCGGCGACGTTCTGGGGAGCGGAAATCATCTCGATCATTTTTTCCTCCGGTTTCTGACTGGCTGGCTGCCTGAAACAAACTCGGGCCATTCGCGGATGTTCCCTGCCAAAGGCGTGTTTCACTTCGACCTAAAATGACGATCGGCCGGCTTCCCCGATCGGCCCTCGGATCGCCTGGGTGACGACGGTGTAACGCCTGATTTGGCCCTCCTCAGGGTCCTCTCCGTCGAAGTGGATTACTGCATTCAGCGGCAGCTGCGCGGTGTTGCCGAACTGCTTGACGGCGGAGACATGCACGATCTGCACGTCGGGGTCACGCGTCATGGCCTCCATTGCCGCAAGCTCGGCCGTGCTGCTGCCGCCGATCCGCCAGCTGGCTTCCAGCACTCCCGATCGCCAGATGCCCGAGGAATCGACACCTTGGCCGATGTCGTAGTTGCGCCGTGAGGCAAAGAATCCGGAATAGCCATCCATCGCGGCGTCGTAGATCCTCGCCTGCGCCACAGCCAAACTTAGCGCCGGAGAAAGCTGCAGCCCGTCCAGCGCCTCCCATCCGCCGCGCACGACGACCAGATCGGATCCGCCGTAAACGGGCTGTCCGGCATTGTCGGCCGTCATTCGCTGCACGCCGTAATAGGCGACCGATGTTCCGTCGATCGCCGTTCTGCCAATGCTCAGCGTGACGATGTCGCGAAGCTCCGTTTCGAGAACAAGGCCGTATTCCCTCAGGTCGGAGGATGGATATCGTTCCAGCAGCCTTTCGATGTCGGCAACGGTCGCGGCGGTGTGCTGGTCGCGGCCCCGCGAAGCGCGCGGTGGCTTGAACCGGACCAGCCCTAGCTGCAGCAGACGTTCCGCTGCGCGCAGCGCGTCATCGCGTGAAAATGCGGTATAGCCGGGCAGTACGGCAGCGCCGACGGCTCTGCCGAAGCCGGCTGGCCATTCTTTTGGCCGTGCCGCCGACCCGTCCACCAGCTCGTGGGTTATGGCCTTGGTGGTTGCGAGGCGCCAGGGCACCACACCACCGAAGAGGTCCTCCGGCCCGTTTATGCCCAGTTGGAGCGCATCGACGGCAAGCAGGCTGTCGTCCGGCACGAAATACAGTCGGCCACTGTCACCGCCGCCGCCACGCAGGCCCTGGCGGAAGGCAAAGCCCTTCAACGCCGCAATCGTGCGCGCAACGGCAGCGACGGTTTCCCGCTCGTGGGTATAGATTGTCTCGCCGCCCGGCACGGAGAACGCGATCACAACACCTTTTGCCCCGCTTGATTGCATACCGCTTAGCCCGGTCATGTCGCGCCCTTCGTCCATTGCCGAGCCTCTTGCCGCCATTCCGCGGCGATGCGTCCGAACCGAAAAACCCGCTTCCTCGGCGAATGTTCCGGCCAACGGCCGGCAATCCGGTTTGACCGTGGTTTGACCGGGGCGGCGACCGGAACATCGGCGGCTCGTAGCTGTTTATGAGGGAATCTCAGACAGGGAGATGGAGACATGGCTTTCACGCTCAAAAGCTCTGCCTTTGCCGATGGCGAAAAAATACCGCCGCGCTATTCCCGCGATGGCGGCAACGTCTCGCCGCCATTGGAGTGGACGGACGCGCCGCAAGGAACCAAAAGCTTCGTCCTGGCCGTAGAGGACCCCGACGCCCCTTCAGGCATGTTCCGTCATTGGGCGGTCTACGACATCGACGCACAGCGCAACTTTCTTCCCGAAGGCACGACCGCCGGCGCCAAGACCGAGAGCCTCGGACACGGCGTCAATGATTTCGGCAATCCTCATTATGACGGTCCCCAGCCGCCGCCTGGGCATGGGCTCCACCATTACCATTTCCGGCTTCTTGCGCTCGACGTCGAGACGCTGCGTCTCGGCGAGAAGGCTGCCGTCGAAGACGTGCTGAAACAGGCCGCGCCGCACGTCGTGGGAGAGGCCGAGCTCGTCGGCACATTCGAACGGGCTTGAGACCGGAGCTCGCTGTCGCATGAACTGCGGCGAATGGCCGGAATAATCGCTAAAGCGCGTCGCGTTCGATCGGCCTCATGCGACGCGCTTTAGATTCTTGTTTTTACGCATGTCGTTATCACAAAACCGCTGCACATCCTCGGGTCAAGCCCGAGGGCATGCTTTTGCGCGACATGCATCAGCGGTTCATGTTCATGATCGCGTTCATCGGCATCAAATTGTGGTCGAGGTTGGCCATGATCCAGATCGAGCCGCCAATCACCAGAACTACGATCAGCACGCCGAAGGCAAGCGCTAGAGCGTTGTTGGTGTTGTCCGGCCCCGTCGTGATGTGCAGGAAGAAGACGAGATGCACGCCCATCTGGGCGATCGCCAGCACAATCAGCGCCACCGGAATGCCGGGTGCCCATATCAGGTTGGTTCCCAGCAACCAGAACGAGGCGATGGTCAGCAGCGTTGCCAGCCCGAGGCCGATCACATAGCCGCGTAGCCCGGATCCGACCTCGGTGTCGCCGAGGTATTCGTCACCCGGCGCCGTATCGATGTCGTAGCGCTCCAGCCCATCGGTGTCGCGCCGTTGCGCGTGGCGATCGTCCGCATTGCTCATCGACTTGCTCCCAGGAGATAGACCACCGTGAACAGGGCGACCCAGATGATGTCGAGGGCGTGCCAGAACAGGCTGAAGCACATGAAACGCCGAAGAATATTGTCGCGGAATCCCTTGGCGAAGATCTGCGCCATCATCGTGAGCAGCCACAGCAGCCCCGCCGTGACGTGAAGGCCATGGCATCCAACCAGCGTGAAGAACGCCGACAGGAAAGCGCTGCGCGTCGGTCCGGCACCGCTGGCAACCATATGCGCGAACTCGCGCAACTCGAGCAGGATGAAGCTGGCGCCGAGCACGAAGGTGACAGCCATCGCGACATAGAACCAGGAGCTTCGCCGCGCTGTCACGGCGAGGCTGGCGAGACCGCAGGTGAAGCTCGACAACAGCAAAGCGGCCGTCTCGATCGCGACGTTGCGCAGGTCGAACAGCTCGGCTCCGCTTGGTCCGCCCGCCGTCTTGCCCGCCAGCACGGCATAGGCCGCGAAGAAGGCCGAGAACATCACGATGTCGCTCAGAAGGAAGATCCAGAAGCCGTAGCCCACGACGATCCGGATCGGTGCCGGGCCGCCGTCGCCGTGGCCGGGTGCATGGCCGTGCCCGCCATGGAGGCGGTAAGGGTCACGCTCTCGAACGTCGATCGCGGTCATGGCCTTGGCCCTGTGTAGGTAACCAGCGCCTCGCGGCGGGCACTTCGGTTGGCGCGGTCGATCCGGGCGACTTCGGCGGCAGGAATCACGTATTCGGGGATGTCGCGCCACGCGAATACGACGAAGGTGGCCAAAGCACCGAGCGCGCCGAGCGCCACCATCCACCAGATGTGCCAGATGAGGGCAAAACCCATTACGGTCGCAAAGAAGGCGCAGATGAACCCGGTGGGACTGTTGCGCGGCATCTCGATCGGCTCGTAGTCAGGCTCGTCGCGCAGCCGGTTTTGCTCGCGTGCCCGCTGCTTGATGCTCCAGTAGGGCTCTTCGCCCTCGACATGCGGAAGCGCGGCGAAGTTGAAGACCGGCGGCGGCGAGGGCGTGGCCCATTCCAGCGAGCGGCCGTCCCAGGGATCTCCGGTGGCGTCGCGAAGCGCCGCGCGCTGCCGGATGCTGACGACGAGCTGTACGATCTGCGCGACCACGCCGGCGGTAGTGATTAACATGCCGACGCCGGCAGCCAGCACCCAGGGATACCATGCCGACACGTCGAAATGCTGCATTCGGCGGGTCATGCCGAGCAGGCCAACAGCGTAGAGCGGCACGAAAGTGACGTAGAAGCCGATCAGCGTCAGCCAGAAGGCCAGCTTGCCCCAGCCCTCGTGCAGCCGGAAACCGAATGCCTTGGGAAACCAGTAGGTATATCCCGCGAAGGCGCCGAACAGCACACCGCCGATAATGACGTTGTGGAAATGCGCCACCAGGAACAGGCTGTTGTGAAGCAGGAAATCGGCCGGCGGCACGGCCAGCAACACGCCCGTCATGCCGCCGATGACGAACGTCACCATAAAGCCCAGCGACCACAGCATTGGCGTCGCGAAGCGGATGCGGCCGCCGTACATGGTGAACATCCAGTTGTAGATCTTCACGCCGGTACCGACAGCAATGATGCTGGTGGCGATGCCGAACGCGGCGTTGACGTCGGCCCCGGCGCCCATGGTGAAGAAGTGGTGCAGCCACACCATGAAGGAGACGATGCAGATGAAGAGCGTCGCGGCCACCATCGAGCGGTAGCCGAACAGCGGCTTGCTGGAGAAGGTGGAGATGACCTCCGAGAAGATGCCGAACGCCGGCAGGACGAGGATATAGACCTCGGGATGGCCCCAGGCCCAGATCAGGTTCACGAACATCAGCATGTTGCCGCCGGCTTCATTGGTGAAGAAATGAAAGCCGAAATAGCGGTCGAGCGTCAGCATCGCGAGCGTGGCGGTGAGGATCGGGAAGGCGGCGACGATGAGCAGGCTGGCGGCGAGTGAGGTCCAGCAGAACATCGACATGCGCAGGTAACTCATGCCGGGCGCCCGCATCTTCAGGATCGTGGTGACGAAATTGATCCCGGTGAGCAGCGTTCCGACGCCCGATATCTGCACCGCCCACAGATAATAGTCGACGCCGACGCCCGGTGAGTAGGCGGTCTCGCTGAGCGGCGGATAGGGCAGCCATCCGGTACGGGCGAATTCGCCGATCACCAGCGAGATGTTGACCAGCAGCGCACCGGTGGCGGTGAGCCAGAAGCTCACCGAGTTGAGCGTTGGAAAGGCAACGTCGCGGACGCCGAGCTGCAGCGGCACGACCAGGTTCATCAGGCCGATGACGAACGGCATCGCCCCGAAAAAGATCATGATGGTGCCGTGGGCGGAAAAGACCTGGTTGAAGTGATCGGGCGGCAGATAGCCGGGCGCCTGGAAGGCGAGGGCTTGCTGGGACCGCATCATGACGGCGTCGCTGAAGCCGCGCAGCAGCATCAGCAGCGCCAGCAGCGTGTACATCACGCCGATCCGCTTGTGATCGACGCTGGTGATCCATTCGCGCCACAGATAGGGGAAATGGCCGGCCAGAAAGACCCAGGCCAGCACGCCGAGGATTGCCAGGGCGACGACCGCCGAGGCGATCATAGGCAGAGGCTGATCGAACGGAATGACGTCCCAGCTCAATTTTCCGAGCATTGTCAGCCTCCTGCCTTGGGCGATACGCTCGGCCCGGGGCGACCGGCCTGGGGGCCGGGCGCGGGCGGAACGCCCTGCGTCGCGATTTCATGAAAAAGGTCCGGCTCGACCGAGCGATAGGTCGAAGCCGGCACGTCCAGGCTCTGTCTGGCTAGTTCCTGGTAGCTGGCCTTGTCGAGTGCCTGTCCCTGGCTTCGCGCCGAATTGACGAACGCGTCGAAGGCATCCGCTGCGACTGCATGCAGCACGAATTGCATGCCTGGAAAACCGTCACCGCTGAAATGGGCCGACCGCCCATAAAATTCGCCCGGCTGATCCGCCTGCAGGTGAAGCTGCGTCGTCATGCCATTCATCGTATAGATCATGCCGCCAAGCTGAGGCACGAAGAACGCGTTCATGACGCTTGCCGAGGTAAGCGAGAAATGCACCGGCCTGCCCGCCGGCACCACGAGCTGGTTGATGCTCGCGACATTCTGCTCGGGGTAGATGAACAGCCATTTCCAGTCGAGCGAGACGACCTGCACCTCAAGCGGCTTTTGCTGCGAATCCAGCGGCTTCATTGGATCGAGGTCATGCGACCCGATCCAGATGATGCCGCTCAGAAACAGGATGACGAGGATGGGGATCGACCAGACCACCAGTTCGATGCGTCCGGAATAGGCCCATTCCGGCAGGTACCACGCTCTTGTGTTGGTTTCCCGGAACCACCAGGCAAAGCCGAGCGTCGCCACGATCGTCGGGATGACGATGGCCAGCATGATAGCAACCGAATTGAGCAGGATCGTCCGCTGCGCCGCCCCCACCGGCCCTTGCGGATCGAGCACGCCGCCCTGGCAGCCGGCAAGCAGCCCGACCAGCAAGATCGTCGCGCCGAGGCAGCCAAGACGGATGGCGGCACAGTTTCGAACGATCACCCTCAGCAGCATGAGATCTCGCCGTTTCCTGAAAACTGATTGGAACGTTGCAGGCAGCGTGGCTGCCAACCCCGAATGTGCGTGCCGGTGTGCTCCTGGCGACAGTTTCTTCACGCACGCGGCTCCGGCTGGCAGAACCGCATGCCGTGGATGTTGTCGTTAAGCGGTCGACCTGTCGAGAACCCCTCCAAATCCTAACAAACCAGCGCCAAATCTTGAAAAACCAGAGCCAAATCTTAAGAAACCAGGAACAGGACCCAGATCGAAGTTATCGCCAGAAGCGTGGCGAATGCCAAGGCGGTAAACCGGTTCATGGCCGCGCCCACGGTTGGTCCATTTAGTCCGCTCCCTGCGACGTGGCTGCTGATTCCAGTGATGCTGCTCCAGATGGCTGCGCCAACCGAACGAATGTTCGTCGCGAAAGTTCCCCAAAAGCCAGATCCATCGCAGCCTTTGGTTGCAGGCCGGCGGCAACGCGATGCGCACCAAGGATGGTTGGGCGGCTTTCTCGCCAAACGGAAGCGAGGACTGGCTTTGCGTATGTAAAAACTACTTGTCTAGGTGAAAATAGTTGCTACTAATCGGCTGGGCCGGCGCATGGCCGCCTCTGGGAGGAATTTCGGGCATGACAAGACTGCGCGGTCTCGCGTGGGATCACCGACGCTGCTGGGGTCCGCTCGACGCCAGCATCGGGCCGTATTGTGCCGCCAATCCCGGTCTTGAGATCGAATGGGACCGCCGCAGCCTCTACGAATTCGGCGAGGGCGCGCTTGGTCCGGTGCTCGGCGCCTATGATCTTGTCGTGTTCGACCATCCGTTCATCGGCGATATTGCCGAAGGCGGGCTGATGGTGCCGTTCGATTTGTCGGCCGAGCAGCGCCGCGGCTTCGAACGGGATTCGGTTGGCGCATCCTGGCAATCCTACGCAAGGGACGGGCTTCAATGGGCGTTGCCGATCGATGCTGCCTGTCAGGTTGCCTCGTATCGCCCCGATCTCCTGGAGCGCTACGGACCGCTGCCGCGCAGCCATGACGAGGTGCTGGAGCTCGGCCGGCGCGCCTTGAAGGACGGCAAATGGCTTGGGCTGCCGTTGGTGCCGACTGACGCCATGTGCCTGCTTTTGACGCTGGGTGAGCCCCGGGAAGACGGCGACGAGTTCATCGCCGGGGAAAAAATCGAGCGGGCCGTCGGGCAATTGCGCCAGCTTGCGGCGCTGTCGCATCCGAACTCGCCGAAATGGAACCCGATCCGTTGCTACGATCACATGATCGCGCATGACGACGTGGTCTACGTGCCGTTCGCCTTCGGCTATGTGAACTACGCCTCTAAGGCAGACAGGCCGCATCTGCGCTTCGCCGACGTGCCGACGCCGCGATCCGCCGGCGCCTTGCTCGGCGGCGCCGGCATCGGCGTCAGCGCCCAATCGCAACACAAGCAAGCCGCCATCGACTACGCGCTGTTTCTGTGCTCGCCCGGCTATCAGCGAGGCGACTATGTGAAATCCGGCGGACAGCCGGGGTCGCTGGCGGCGTGGCAGGATACCGTGGTCAACGCTCTCTCGGGCGGCTTCTTCGCCTCGACGCTGGCGACGATCGAAGCCTCCTATCTGCGCCCGACCCATCCGGGCTTCATCAGCTTCTTCCGGCAATGCGCCCCTCATGCCGCGGCGGCGATCGCCGGCGAATTGCAGGCGGCCGAGCTCGCGGACCGGCTGAACCGGCTCTATCGCGAGACCAGGGATGGCCAGCCGCAACGGAGCGTCGCGTAATGGCCGCCGATATTGCCCAGATCGTCGACGAAGGCGAAAGCGGCCGCAACGGCTATCGGGTGCCGGCGGTGGAGAAGGCGCTCGACATACTGGAATTCATGGCTGCCAGCGGCGAGCCGCTGACCCAAACCGAGATCGCCACCGGAATGGGGCGCTCCATTCACGAGATCTACCGCATCCTGCTGTTGCTGGAGAAGCGCGGCTACATTTTCCGGACGCAATCGGACCGCTTCCGCCTGTCGCTGAAGCTGTTCGAGCTGGCGCATATGCATCCGCCGGTAAACCGCCTGGTCGAATGTGCGCTGCCGGTGATGCGCGGCCTCGCCGCCAATGCCGACCAGAGCTGCCATCTGGTCGTGCGCGAAGGCGAGAGCGCACTGGTCGTGCTGCAGATCGATTCGCCTTTGCCGATGCGTTATTCGGTTGCCCTTGGCTCGCATTTCCCGATCCTCGAAACGAGCTCCGGCGCGGTGCTGCTGGCGCATTCGAGCCGCGCCGAGCTTGACCGCATCGTCGAACGGATCGTCGCCGCAGGCGAAGGCCAAGGCAGCCGGGCGGAAATCGAAGCGCGGCTGAACGAGGTCGCAAGGCTCGGCTATGAAATGCGCGCCTCGCTGGCTGTCGAGGGCTGCACCAACATCTCGATGCCGGTGCGCGACCATACCGGCGCCGTCATTGCCGCGCTCACCGTCCCCTTCCTGCCGCAAAAGGCCGCCCGCTTCGATCGCAGCACCGTCTTCGAGCGGACGAAGGCGGCGGCCGAGACGATATCGGCGGCGCTGGGCGCGGGCGAAGCTGCCGCCTCTTCACGTGCCGACCCGGAACGGCGGGACTATCCGTTCAGCAACTGACAAGAAATACAGGGAGAAGAAACATGAACTGGTCCAAATCGATGCTGTTTGCCTCGGCGGCGGTGCTTGCTCTGAGCGCCGCCGCGGCACACGCCGAAAACGTGCCGAAGCGCATCGGCTACGTCACCAACTACGCCACGCATGAGTGGTATCAGAACGTCATCAAGGGCATGCAGTCCCGCGCCAAGGAACTCGGTATCGAGCTCGAGGTGCAGGACGCCAATCTGGACGTTGCCAAGGAGGTCTCCGCCGCCGAAGATTTCATGGCCAAGGGCGTCGACGTCCTGATCATCACGCCCGTCAACGAGGAAGGCGTCGTGCCGCTGCTGCGCCAGGCGAAATCCAACAATGTTCCGGTCGTGCTCGAAGGCAATCCGGTCAAGGGCATGACCACAATGGTCGCGATCTGCGACTACGACACCGGCTACACCGCCGGCGTCGAAGCCGGCAAATACGCCAAGGAAAAGCTCGAAGGCAAAGCCAAGGTGATGAATGTCGGCCTGCCGCTGCTGTCCGCCACCGTGCTGCGGTCGCAGGGTTTCATGGATGGCCTCAAGACCATCATCCCCGACGCGGTCATGGTCCACGACCTCGACGGCGGCGGCAATCCCGATCGCGCGCTCGAAGTCTCTTCGGCGGCTCTTGCCAAGAACGCCGACATCAACATCATCTACGGCATCAACGATTCCTCTTCGCTCGGCGGCCTTCAGGCCTGGAAAGCGGCCGGCAAGTCGCAGGACGGCCTGTTGACTGTCGGCACCGGCGGCGAAGGCCTCGCCTTCATCAATGCGATGCAGAACGAGCCGTCCTACCGCATCGAGGCCGCGATGTTCCCGGAAAAGGAAGGCTACACCGCCATCGATGCAGCGGTTAAGCTCTTCAACGGCGAAGAGGTGCCGGAGCACATCGTCAGCCCGACCGCGCCGATGAACGGCGACGACTGGAACAAGTTCTACGACTACGATGGCACCACACGCAAAATCAAATGGGATGCCGTCAATGCGCTTCAGCCACCGGAAAAATGCATGAAAACTTCCGCCGATCTGAAGAAGTAAGGATTCCGGCTAGCCCTTCCCGCGCGGCGGGAAGGGCATCGGATCGGATATGCCGAACGGCAAAACAGGGCAACCGTCCTGTTTTGGCCGGCAGTTTCCAGATGGCGACGGCACCGATACGGGCCCGGAAATGAAATGGACATGAGCGAGCTTACGCAATCATCTGCGCCAAGGCGTTTCATCGGCGGCCAGCTGCTGGGCAGCAGCCAGCTGGTGCTCGGCGTGATCCTGGCCGTGCTCTGCATCGCCATCTCGATTGCCGCGCCGCAATTCTATTCCGAGGCCAACATCATCGCCATCCTGCGCCAATGCGCGCTGGTGCTGATCGTTGCCTCCGGCATGACGATGCTGATCATCACTGCGGAAGTCGACCTGTCGGTCGGTGCATCGCTGGCTTTTGTCGGCTGCATCGGCATGGCCGTGCTCAATTCAACGCACAGCCTGACGCTCGGGCTTCTGGCGGCGCTCGCCTTTTCAGGCGCGGTCGGCCTTTTCAACGGCCTCGTCGTCACCAGGCTCAAGGTGAACTCGCTGATCGCCACGATCGGCACCATGATGATGCTGCAGGGCGGCGTCTATCTGTTCACCCGCGAGGCGGTGCAGAACCATCACCGGCTTGCCGGCTTCACCGATCTCGGCGCTGGTTATATCGGCCCGATCCCGCTGCCCGTGGTCGTTGCCGCGCTGATTTTCGCGCTGGCCGCGGCAACGCTGCGCTTCACCACGCTCGGTCGCTATCTGTACGCGGTCGGCGCCAATGAGCGAGCGGTCCGCCTCTCCGGCGTGCGCTCGCAACGGCTGAAGCTGTTCGCCTTCGTCGTCACCGGCCTGTGCGTCGGCGTCGCCGGCATGATCCTGTCGTCGCTGATGAATGCCGGCCAGCCGACCGCCGGCCGCGGCTTCGAGCTGACGGTGATTGCCGCCGTCATCCTCGGCGGCACCAGCCTGCTTGGCGGCCGCGGCTCGCTGCTCGGCACGTTGCTTGGAGTGCTCGTGCTGAAGGTCATCGACAACGGCATCATCATCCTCGGCTGGAACCAGGACCTGCAGACGGTGGTGCCCGGCATCGTCATCATCCTGGCGACCTATCTCGACATCGTGCGGAACAGAGCCAATGTCGGTTGATTTCCTTCACCCCGGCGAAACCGTGGCTGTCGACAAAAGCGTGCCGGCGCTGGAGATGCGCGGCATCGGCAAGCGTTTTCCCGGCGTGGTGGCGCTGGACAATGTCGATCTGACCTTGGAACCCGGCAAAATCCATGCCCTGATGGGCGAGAACGGCGCCGGCAAGTCGACGCTGATCAAGATCATGGCCGGGGTCTACGGCAAGGATGCCGGCACCATCCGCCTGCGCGGCCGCGAGGCCGACATCAAGTCGCCGCGCGATAGCCTGAAAGAGGGCATCAAGGTGGTGTTCCAGGAGATCGCGCTGATCGCCGAATTCAGCGTCGCCGAAAACATCTTCCTCGAAGGCTATCCGACCGGCAAAGGCGGCTCGATCGACTGGAAGAAGATCCGTGCCGATGCGGCCGCTCTGTTCAAGCGTATCGGCTTCAACGTCGACCCGGCGGCGCGCACGGGATCGCTGCCGGTCAGCCAGCAGCAGATGGTCGAGATCGCCCGCGCACTCGCCCATGAGGCCCGCGTCGTGGTGATGGACGAGCCGACCTCCTCGCTGACGCCTAACGAGGTCTCGCTGCTGTTCACCGTCATCCGCCGGCTGGCCGCGCTGGGCATCGCGGTGCTCTATGTCAGCCACAAGCTCGATGAGGTCTTCGAGATCGCCGACACCGTGACCGTGCTGCGCGACGGCCGCCACGTCTCGACCAGGCCGATCGGCCAACACACCAACGACACGCTGATCCAGGACATGATCGGCCGGCGCATCGAAAACCTGTTCCCGCGCAAGCGCGGCGCGCCGGGCAGCAAGGTCGCGCTTTCCGTTGAAGGGCTCAGCACCGCCAAGAAGCTGAAGGATGTGTCGTTCGAGGCGCATGCCGGCGAGGTCCTCGGCTTCTTCGGCTTGATGGGAGCGGGCCGAACCGAGCTCGCCAAGGCCATCGTCGGCTACGACCCGATCACGTCCGGCGCCATTTCGGTCGATGGCAGCCGGCTGCTGCCGCACGAAACGCACACCGGCGTCCGGCTCGGCATCGGCCTGCTCACCGAGGAGCGCAAGAGCGAGGGGCTGATGGGCGAGTTGCCGGTCTACCAGAATGCCAGCCTCGCCTCACTCGGCGCCTTCGCCAGAATGGGCTTCGTCGACAAGGTCAGCGAACGCAAGGCGGTGCAGGACTATGTCGACCGTTTCCGCATCCGGACGCCCAGCCTGTTCCAGCAGGTCAAGAACCTGTCCGGCGGCAATCAGCAGAAAGTGCTGATCTCGCGCTGGCTGATGCGAGGCCTGAAGGTGATCGTCGTCGACGAGCCGACCCGCGGCATCGACGTCGGCGCCAAGTCGGAGATTTTTGCGCTCATCGACCGGCTCGCCGGCGAAGGCCTGGCGGTCGTCATGATGACGTCCGAAATGCCCGAGCTGCTGGGGCTTGCCGACCGCATCGCGGTGATGTGCGAAGGCCGCCTCACCGCGATCATGCCTCGCGACGAGGCCACGCAGGAGAACATCCTCAATGCGGCAATCGGCTAAGACGATGACGCTTCGCAAAGGGACCAAGCGATGAGCCTGGCAAGCACCGACTCCATGAAAGCTGGGCCGTCCATGCTGGCGCGGCTCGTCGCGCGGCAGGAATTGGCATTGCTCCTCTGCCTCATCCTGGTGATCGCGTTCTTTTCCTTCACCGCCGAGAATTTCTTCTCCGTGCGCAACATCACCAATGTGCTCGGTCAGGCTTCGCTGGCGCTGACAGCCGGCATCGGCTGCGCCATCGTCTTCATATCAGGCGAGGTCGACATCTCGATCGGCTCGCTGCTGGCGACGATCGCACTGCCGCTGATCATCATCATGAACGACACGAATTCTCTGCTGCTCGGCATCAGCGGCGCGCTGCTGTTCGGGCTGATCATCGGCGTCGTGAATGGCTATCTGACGGCCTATGCCGGCATCAACTCGCTGATCGTGACCCTGGGCACGATGTTCATCATGCGCGGCGGCGTTTATCTCTATACCGGCCAGCGTGCTATTCCAGACGACGCCGCGCTCGACAGCTTCATCGCGCTGTCGGACGGCCGCCTGTTCAACGTCGTTCCCTATTCGGCTGTCATCGCCATCGTCCTGCTCGCCGTCTTCGTCTACGTGATGCAGCACCGGCCGTTCGGGCGGCAGATCTATGCCGTCGGCGGCAATCCGGAAGTGGCACGGCTGGCGGGTTACGACGTGCGCCGCGTCAAGTTCACCTGCTTCATCATCAGCGCGCTGCTGGCGACGGTAGCCGGCATCATCCTGGCAGCCCGCGTCGGTTCGGCGCAGCATACGGCCGGGCTGAATTTCGAGTTCCAGGTCGTCGCCGCCACCGTGCTCGGCGGGGTGAGCCTTGCCGGCGGCATAGGCAGCCTGACCGGCATGGCGCTCGGCGTGCTGATCCTGCAGTTCCTGTCCAACGGCCTGCGCGGTCTCGGCCTGCCGACCGAGTGGCAACTGGTCATCACCGGCATGATCATCATTGCCGCCGTCGCCTTCGACGAAGCAAAGCGCCGGCGCGCCATTGGAGGCTGATATGGATCGTCTCAAAGGGAAAACCGCAATCGTCACTGGCGCCGCCGACGGCATCGGCCACGCGATCAGCGAGGCGATGGCAAGGGAAGGCGCGCACGTCTTCCTCGGCGACATCGCCGACGAGAAGGGTGAAAAATTCGCAGCCGAGCTGCGCGCCGCCGGCCACCGCGCCGACTACATCCATTGCGACGTGGCGGAGGAGGCCGACATCGCCGCCCTGATCGACGCAGCCGTCGGCAAGACCGGCCATCTCGATATTCTCGTCAACAATGCCGCCATCGCCATCGGCGGCATGCCGGTTCACGAAATGAGCGACGAGCAGTGGCACCGGCTGATCGCGGTCAACCTTACCAGCGTGTTCCGCGGCTGCAAATATGCGCTGCCACATATGATCGCGCAGAAATCGGGCTCGATCATCAACATGGCCTCGGCACAAGGGCATATCGGGCTCGACGGCTGGACCGCCTATGCCGGCGCCAAGGGTGCGGTGATGGCGATGACGCGCCAGATGGCGGTCGAGTTCGGCCCGCTCAACATCCGCGTCAACTCGATCTCGCCCGGCACCATCAACACGCCGATGAACGACAAATTGGTCAAGGAGATCGGCGGCAATCTCGCCAAAGCCTGGGTCAAGATGCATCCGCTCGGCCGCATCGGCAAACCGTCCGAGGTGGCCGAAGCCGCCGTCTATCTGGCCTCCGACGCCGCCGGCTTCACCACCGGTACCGACCTGCGCGTCGACGGCGGCCTCACCGCGGCACCCCGCTACGTACCCGACCTGCTTTGACAACCAACGAGACATGAAATGAACAAAGCCCTCGAAGGCGTCCGCATTCTCGATTTCAGCCATCTGCTGCAAGGGCCGTTCGCCACGCAGCTGCTCGGCGACATGGGCGCCGACATCATCAAGATCGAGCGTGCCGGCGCCGGCGACATGTTCCGCGGCATGACCTTCTTCGCCAAATGGGTCGGCGGCTCCGAAAGCCCGAATTTCCTCGCCTGGAACCGCAACAAGCGCTCCATCGCGCTCAACCTGAAAAGTCGCAAGGTGCATGCCATCATCATGGACATGGCTGAGAAGGCCGATGTGGTGGTGCAGAATTTCCGCCCCGGCGTGCTCGCCAGGCTCGGCTATGGCTACGAGGATTTCAGGGCGGTCAATCCCGCCATCATCTATTGCTCGGGTTCCGGCTATGGCGAGGAGGGCCCCTACGTCGAGCGCCCCGGCCAGGACATGCTGATCCAGGGATTGTCCGGGCTGATCTCCAACACCGGCCGCGGCGATCAGGCTCCTGTTCCGGCCGGTGCCGGCCTGGCCGACCAGATCGGCGCCATGAACATGGTCTACGGCATCCTGTCGGCGCTCTACTATCGCGAGAAGACCGGCAAGGGCCAGAAGATCGAGGTCAATCTGCTCGCCGGCATGCTGGCGCATCTCAATCAGGAATATGTCGCCGTGCTCAATCTCGGCGAGGATTTCGTGCGCCCGAAGTCCGGCATCGGCCACCCCGGCATGCAGGCGCCGTTCGGCGTCTATGAAGCGAAGGACGGCGGCTATGTGTCGATCGCCATGAGCCCGTTCAAGACGCTGTATGAAGTGCTGGAGGCGCCGCAGCTTGCTGTCTACGACGATCTGAAGACGCTGTTCGACAGGCGCGACGAGGTGTTCGACAAGGTCAACGCCGAAACCAGGAAGTTTGCCACGCAGGACCTGCTGGCGCGGCTGCTGGCAGCCGACATCTGGTGTGCCGAGGTGAAGGACATAAGGCGCGCAGCCGAGGACCCGCAGGTCAAGCACCTGGGCATGATCACCAGCTACGATCATCCGCGCGGCGGCAAGGTCAGGGTGGTCGCGCCGGCGGTCAAGATGAGCGAGACGCCGGCTACCATAGAGCGGCCGGCACCGCTGGTCGGCCAGCATGGCCGCGAGATACTGGCCGAGTTCGGCCTCTCCAGCGGCGAGATTGCAGCGCTTGAGGCGTCCGGCGATATGACCGTGGATGCTGCCTGACGATGAGCGTTTACCAGACACTCAGCTTGGAAATATCCGGGCGCGTCGCAGTCGTCACCTTCCGGCGCGCCGATCAGCTCAACGCCATGAACCGGCTGATGCAAAGCGAGATCACCGAGGTTTTCGAGGCGCTGTCGCAGGATGACGGCGTCGGCGCGATCGTGGTGACCGGCGAGGGGCGCGGCTTCATGGCCGGCGCCGACATCAAGGAATACGCTGCCCAGACGGCTATCGAGTTCGACGCCTTCCAGGCCGCCGGCACGCGCATGTATGCGGCGGTCGAGAACAACCGCAAGCCGGTCATCGCCGCGGTCAACGGCTTTGCGCTCGGCGGCGGCATGGAGCTGGTGCTGTGCTGCGACATCGTCATCGCCAACCAGTTCGCGAAGCTCGGCCTGCCCGAGATCAAGCTCGGGCTGGTCCCGGGCGGCGGCGGCACGCAGCGCAGCGTCCAGAAGCTCGGCCGCAACCGCTCCAACCTTTTGCTGATGACCGGCGCCATCGTGCCGGCTTCCGAGCTCGCCGCCGGGCTGGTCAACGAGGTCGTCGACGCCGAAAAGCTGATGCCGCGGGCGCTGGAACTCGCCGGCATGATAGCCGCCGAACCGGCTGCCGCGATCGAGGCATTGAAGGCGCTGACGGCGCACGCCGTGTCGGGCGACTTGGCGGAAGGCCTTGCCATGGAGCGCGACGTACTGGGCGGGCTTTATCGTAGCGAGACCGGCCAGCAGCGGGTGAAGGCGTTCGCCGAAAAAAGCGCCGCGCGGCCGAAGGCTGGGCAATGACATCCCTGGTCAAGCAAAACCGGCCGCGCTTCACCGATGTCGAGGGCCTGGCCGCGATGGTCGGCGGCGGCGACGTCTTCGGTGTCGGTGGCCATCATTTTGCCCGGCTGCCGATCGCCTTGTTGCGGGCCATCGCCCGCTTGGGCGTCAAGGATCTTCGCTATGTCTGCTGGGCCGGCGGCCTGCCGCTCGAACTGCTTCTCGAAGCGAATGCCGTGGCGGAGGTTGATATCTGCTTTTCCAGCCTCGATATTTTTGGCTTGCCGCCGCGCTTCCGCGCGGCTGCCGAGACCAATGCCGTGCCGGTCCGCGACTGGACGGCGCTGGCCATGATCCAGGCGCTGCGGGCGGGGCAGCAGAACCTGCCGTCGATGCCGTTTCAGCTTCCGGAGGGTTCGGACATGCTGGCGCGCGTGCCGGGTGCGATCGCCGTGCCCGATCCGATCGTGGGAGCCACGACCGGGATCATCCCGGCCTTGCGGCTCGATACGTTCGTCGTCCATGCCCAGCGTGCCGACGAGAGCGGCAATGTCCAGATCATCGGACCACGAGCGCTCGATTTCGCCATGGCCGGCGCGGCGCGCGAGGTGCTGGTGACGGTCGAGGAGATCGTCCCGGTCGGAGGGCTGCGGCATGATGGTCGGCAGAGCATTTTGACCCGCAACCAGGTGTCGGCGATCGCGCTGGCACCAGGCGGCGCCTATCCCGCCTCCTGCCTGCCATTCTATGTGACGGACTATCAAGCGTTAGCGGAGGCGTTCGCGGCCAAGGAAATACCTTTGTCGGACAGCCTGAGCATGCCTTCGGAAGGCGTGCCGGAGCGGGTTCAAGACGCTGCAAAAGTCGGCGCTGAAACAGTCCTCGCAATGCCCAGGCTCGTGCACGGCAACAAGGAGGCGTCCATCGACGAGATCATCGCCGCCCGCATCGCCGCTGAGCTCGACAATGAGAGCTTTGCCAGTGCCGGCGCGGTGTCGCCGCTCGCCAATGTCGCCTACCGGCTGGCCAAAGCGACGCACGCGCCGGACATGATCATCGCCACCATGAGTTGCGGCCATCTCGACATAGCACCGAGCCGGATGATCCTGTCGCTGATCGAAAGCCTCGATTGCGAAACGGCGGTGGCGCATGCCGGCGGCGACGACACCTATTCGACCTACTATCAGGCCGGCGCGGTGACGCATGAGATCGTCGGTGCCGCGCAGGTCGACCGCCGTGGGCGCGTCAACACCATTGCGCTGCGCAAGTGTGACGGCAGCCTTATCCGGCTGCCCGGGCAAGGCGGCATGGCCGACGTCGCCAACATGCATCGCGATTATCTGCTCTACGTCCCCCGCCATTCCGTGCAGTCGCTGGTCGAGACGGTCGAGATTGCCAGCTCGGCGCGCGGCCTGTTGACTGAGGCCGAACGCGAGCCGATGGGCTATCGGACCGGCGCGGCATTGGTGTTCACCGACCTTTGCGTGTTTCGGCTCGACGGGGAGAGCCGGCAATTGGCCGTCATCGAGACCATGCCGTGCGTGACGCGCCAGCAGCTCCAGGATGCCACCGGCTTTGCCCTGACATTCGATGCCGATTGCCGCGAAGTTGCGCTACCCTCAAACGAGACGCTCGACATCCTGCGAAACCGCATCGACCCGCTCGGCCTGCGGCGCCTCGAATTCGTCAGCGCCAGGGAGCGCAGCGCCCTGATCGCCGAGATCCTGGCCACCGACCGGCGGATGGTCGAGCGCTGCATCGCCGCACAGCGGTCGCATACTGCACCGGATTGAAGGGGGTGCGCATGGCAAAGCCGTTGCTCGAAATGTCGGCCGCGAGGGTCTTCTTCGATGGCATCTTCACCAGCCCGCGCATCGCCCATCCGGAAGGCGTGGCCATCCATCGCGACGGCTCGATCTGGTGCGGCACCGAAACCGGCGACCTGCTGCGCTTGGCCGCCGATGGCGGCTCGGTCGAACGCATGGGCGGTACGGAGGGCTTTCTGCTCGGCATCGCCTTCGATAGCGCGGGAAACTGTTTTGCATGCGATTTGAGACATTCGGCGATCTTTCGCTGGGATGCCGCGACGGCTGGTATGCAGCGCTTCGCCTCGGCCGGCATCCGCGTGCCGAACTATCCGATCGTCGACGAGACACGCGGCTGGCTCTACGTGTCGGACAGCCTCGGCGAAGACAACCGCTCCGGCATTTTTCGCTACGATTTGAAGACCGGCGAAGGCGGCCTGTGGTGCAGCGAGACCATGGCCTTCGCCAACGGCATGGCGATGGCGCCGGGTGGCGATGGGCTTTACGTCGTGGAAAGCCATGCGGCCTGCGTCAGCTATGTGCCGATCCTTGCCGACGGCACGGCAGGGTCTCGCCAGCTCGTTGTGGAGGGCGTGAGCAACGTTCCCGATGGCGTCGCCTTGGCGCCGGACGGGTCGCTGTTCATCTCGTGCTACGAGCCGAGCCGCATCTATCGTTGGCGAAAACACAGCGGGCTCGAGGTGCTGATCGAGGATCCGGCGGCAACGACGCTCGCTCATCCAACCAACATCGCCTTCAAGGGCGACAAGCTCTACACCGCAAATCTCGGCCGCTGGCACATCACCGAGATCGATTTGAAGGCGATTTCCTAGATCGGGCCGAACCGGGCGGCGTTCCTCAGGGCTATTGCAGGCGGCCGTGACTGGAGCGGATGCGCAACACCTGCACCCGCAACGGCAGCTCGATCAGGAACTCTTCGTCCCGCTCCAGATGGTGGATTTTCGTCGGATCGCCGCCGGTGAACGCCGCCATCGCCTCGACGTTTTCCCAATAGGAGATCGTCACGAATTCCGAATGGGTCGGCGTGTCCTCGCGAAAGGTCTGCACGCCCAGGGCCTTCTCGATCAGCGGCTTGATGCCGGCCTCGTAATTGTAACTCTCGTAGGCATCTGCCTTTTCAGGCGCGGTTCTGCCGCGCCAGATACGAGCGATGGTCGGCGTTTTCTCCGTAGCTTTCTCTGTCATGGCCAATGAATTCCTGCTGGTCTGCTTGGTCCGCGGCGTTCGGCAAGGCCAGCCAAGGAACGCATCTCCCCGGCTGGCAGCCTGGTATCCAGTTGCCGGCGACTTTTTATCCTCCCCGGCCGACGAGCTCGCGCTGCCCCAGACAGGCCTCCTGCCGACCGGTAGGAGACTTACTCCTGATCCTCGGCGCCGCCTCCGTGGAAGAAGGACCGGATTTCCTGCATGTCGACGCTGCCGTCACCGTCCTCATCGACGGCGTTGAATATCCGCCCGACGAAATCCTGGACTTCGCTCTGAGAGAGCGCGCCATCGCCGTCCGCATCTACTATGGCGAACATCATTCGCATCTTCGCGCCATGCATCCCGCGTGCAATGCCAGCGCGGCCTCCCATCTCCCAACCTCGGTCAGGCGGGCCCATCCTGTAGCCGCGATGCCAGCGGTCGGGACCTCGCCGTTCCTCCCGGGGCGCGCGATCTTCCTGCATTCTCTCCTCCAGCATCTCGGTCATCATCTGGCGCATCATATCGCGCATGGCATCCTGGCTCTGCCCGCTCATTGCGGGCGACTGTTCGGCGCCACGATCCGGTGCCGCCGCGGCGGGCGCAGGTGGGCTCGTCTGGCCGAATGCCGGCGCGGCCAACATGGCCAGCGCCGCGGCAATTACGGTGGTTTTGCTTGCGAGCGTCATCGTATTCTCCATCGGTATGAATTGTGGCCGAATATGTCTGCATCCAAGCCAAACCGGCTGCTCGCCTCATGGTTCCTGGGCAGTCGGCACAACGGCGGAAAAGTCCGCCCGATCGCGGCAACGAAAGCTCGTTGTCCACGTTGCCATGGATGGATGCGACGCTCCACCAGGAGGAAAAAATGGCCGACGATAAGAGCAAGCGAGATTTCCGCGAGCGCGACCGCGTTGCTGCGGAAGACGACCGTGAAGTCGAGTATTTTGCCCAACAGAACGGCGTCACGGCCGACCAGGTCCGCCAGCTGATCAAGAGCTTCGGCAATGATCGCGGGCGCCTGACCGTAGCTGCGAAGGCGTTGCGAGGGATTTCACCTGCCGGAGCCGACGAGGTGACCAGGGAAGCCCGCCAGCAGGCGACACCCATGCATCTCGGTAAACCCGACGAGTGATGCCAGGCAGCTGCTCTGCCGCTGCCGCGGGCGTCAGAACCTGCGGCTCAAATAGTCCGAGCCGCGCAGGCCGAACCGCCACTCGGCATCGACAGCCTTGGAAATGCCGATCCGGCGGCCTGTTAGAACGGCGCTGGCGTCGCCCGGCTGCCTGAATTCGAATGGCGGCACGTCCAGCGGCAGCCCGTCATGGGATTTGTCGATTGCCAGCGCCTGGCAAAGGCGACCCGGTCCCGAACAAAGCAGCCGGGGATCGTCAAGGCCGCGATTGGCCCGCATCACCTCCAGCCCTAATCGCGGTTCGATTGCGCGGATAAGCACGGCACTGCCGGGCAGGCACACGGCATTGAGGCACCAATGCAGGCCATAGGAGCGATAGACATACGCGCTGCCCGGGGCGCCGAACATTGCGCCGTTGCGCACCGTCCTGCCACCGAAAGCATGCGAAGCCGGGTCATCCGGGCGATAGGCCTCGGTCTCGACGATGCTGCCGCCAACGCCGTGCAAAAGCAGCGAGGCGCCAATCATGTCGCGCGCCACGATGGTGGCGTCACGGGCAAAGAATTGATGGTTCGTAGCCAACGTGCACCGGACTGATCGCGCCTGGACCTGGCGCGACAACAAATTCTCGGACCGGAAGCAAAATGTCCAGCCACTGCGCCGCGGGTCTGGAACGGCTGTATTCAGTGCAGCATGGCTGCGCCGATGAAAACCGCCGCGGCCAGCACGACGATGGCGGCAATCACCAGGACCGGCCCATATCTGCTCGGTTGGACGTCGGGCTCATCCTTCAGCGGGCGCATCGCATTGGCATAGCTCGCCTGGTTGGTGAACTCCGGCGTTTCATGGCGCGCGGCAGGGCTCTTCGGCGGAGCGTTGCCGGCGGATTCCGCGTCCGTTTCCATGGGAGCCGCAGCCGGATCGATGCCCGGGGTCTTGTCCCCTTCGCGCCCGGCGTCGATATCGCCCCGCGCCTGAGCCGGGCTTCGCCCAAGAGGTGCTGCGTCGGTCATCGTCGAGGTCCTTTCAGAGCATCGGCCTCAAGCATTCTAACCTGCGTCTCATTTCAAAGTTCCCCCGTTTCAAAGTGCCGACGAGCGCGCCTGGGCCTGCTTCCAGGAACAACCGGCGATCGAGCGGGTTGAGCAAGCATCGGGAGAGCAACATGGACTTGGTGCGCCACGCGCCCAGATCGGCAGTTCGAAACAGGCTCCAGCGCATGATCTACTTCACCGCCGACACGCATTTCAGCGACCCGCGCATTTTGCGCATCGACCGCCGCCCGTTCGGCTCGCTGGCGGAACATGACCGGTCGCTCATTGCGTTTTGGAACGAGACTGTCGGGCCGGACGACGAGGTCTGGCATCTCGGCGATTTTGCCAGGGGATCGGCCGCGTTCGTGTCGTCGCTTCTGGCGTCTCTTCATGGCAGCAAGCATTTGATCATCGGCAACAACGATGCTGCGGCCAGCATCGAGGCCACAGGTTGGGCGAGCACCCAGCACTACAAGGAGCTGGCGCTCGACGGCAGTCTGCTGATCCTTTGTCACTACCCTTTTCGCACCTGGAACCAGATCGGCAGGAAATCGATCGACCTGCATGGCCATTCCCACGGCAGGCTGACCCCGGTCACGCGCCAGTATGACGTCGGCGTCGACAGCTGGGATTTTCGTCCGGTCACGCTGACCACCATCCTTGCCAGCCGCGGCCGAAGGGCGGCGCGGCAAAGCCGTCAAAAAGTCGAGTGATCGAAAGTGCCGGCCGTGCGTTGAGGAATTTCAACGCCAGGGAGCACGCCATGAACAGACGTGAACTGATCGATGCCGACGGCGGCAAGCGTGTCGCAAAGCCCATCCCGCGCGATGCCGCGTTCGACAGCACCTTGGCCCTGCTGCGCGAGGGCTATGACTTCATTTCGGCCCGCTGCCGGCGCATGAACACCGACATCTTTGCGACGCGCCTGATGCTGCGGCCGGCAATCTGTGTCCGTGGTGCCGAGGCTGCCGAGATGTTTTATGGCGGCGACCACTTCACCCGAATTGGTGCGATGCCGCAGACCACGCTGCGTCTGCTGCAGGACAAGGGCAGCGTCCAGGCGCTCGACGGCGCCGCTCACCGCCACCGCAAGGCGCTTTTCCTGTCGATCCTGTTGGATGGTGACCAGATCGAGCGGCTCCGCGCAACCTTCCGTCGCGCCTGGCTCGACCAGCTGGAAGACTGGCAGCGGCGTGACGAGATCGTCCTGTTCGACGCCGTAAACCTCGTCCTGACCCAGGCGGCAGCGGCTTGGGCCGGCATCCCCGCCGACAAGTATCGCGCCGAACTCTGCCGCGAGCTCAGCGGCATGGTCGAGAACGCCGGCGGCATTGGGCCGTCGACCGTGCTGGCGCTGTGGCGGCGACGCCGGACCGAACGCACTATCGGCGAGCTTGTACGGCGCGTTCGAAGCGGCGCGCTTGATTTGCCGGCAAACAGCCCGGTCCGCCTGGTCAGCGAACATGTCGATGCCGAGGGAATGCCGCTCGATCTTGCCAGTGCCGCGGTCGAAATCATCAACATTATCCGTCCAATCGTCGCCATCGGCCGCTTCATCATGTTTGCGGCGCTGGCGCTTCACCAGCACCGCCAATGGTACGATAAGTTCGCCGCCGGCGATGACGACGGGCTGGAAGCCTTCGCCGAGGAGGTTCGCCGGCTCTATCCGTTCTTCCCGTTCATCGGCGGCCGCGCCCGCCACCCCTTCGAATGGAAGGGCTACCGCTTCGGCAAAGGCGACTGGGTCCTGCTCGACCTGCACGGCACCAACCATGATCCGCGCCTGTTTGTGGAGCCGGACCGATTTATCCCGGAGCGCGGCTTGAGCTGGAAAACCCACGGCTTCGACTTCATCCCGCATGGCGGCGGAGATCCGGCGACTACCCATCGCTGCCCCGGAGAAGCCGTCACCGTCGCGCTGATCATGGAAGCGGTTCGCCTGCTGACGCGGTCGATGGCCTACCAGGTGCCTGATCAGGATATGACCGTCTCGCTTGCCCGCATGCCGGCGCGGCCGAAATCCGGGTTCAGGATAGATAATGTGCGGCGAAAACCCGGCTGAAAGGCTGCCGGTCGAACCGGAACCTCTGCGGAGCTGAGGCGTTCGAAAATTGCAAGGCGTAAAGGCAAACGCAATGGCTCAGAAGATCACGACAGGCGCGAACGACCGGCCGCGCAATGAAACCATCGGCCAATCCGGCGAAGGCCTGCCGGACGACAGCAGCAGGCCGCTCGAGGTCGACGAAGGCTGGGTCGCCCGGCTGAGAAACAAGCTGCAGGGCAACCCCCGGCAAGCCGCTCAGACCAACACGGACGAAGTCCCCGCAGGCACTCCAGGCGCTGGCGAGAATATTTGCCGCCGCTGTGCAGGGTCAGGCATGATCGACGGCCGCACCTGCCCCGAATGCGGCGGAACCGGCAAGGTGATGACGCCGATAGGCGGAGGCTGAGCAATTCCAGGAAAAGTGTGAAGCGGTTTTCCGTCCGGTATTTGCGTCAAACAATAAGATAGACCGGTTCTGCGTTTCCGCGGAACGATGAACCGTCCAGCGCCGGTCAGATCGCCGGCACCCACTTCCAGAACACGCCCTCCTTGCGGTCGGGGTAGTGCTTGAACTCGCATTCGAAGCGCCAGCCATAGTTCTTGGCGGTGGCAAGCGCCTCCTTGCTGACCGGGTTCATGCCGGTTCCCGGCGCAAACCAGTCCTCCAGCAAGTCGTCGGGGATATAGGCGCCGATCCTCAAAGGCAGCTTTTCGAGGACGACATCCATTTCAGGTGGTGCAGGCACGGGGCCGCTCCTTTGATATTACCCGCGAAGAAGCCGTTTAACGCCAAGCGGGTTCATTCTTCTGTTCATAGTCCTGGAACGCCTTCTGGAGACCGCCGATCACCTCGGCGGACGTCTCGAACATCGCCTTCAGCTGCGGCTCATCGACCTTCTCGATGTCCTCGCGAAGGTGCTGCTTCACCTCCTCCAACTTTTTCTGCATTTTCTGCGTGTGGTGGCGCGGATCGCGGTCGGCAGCGCTAGTCATGATCAATCTCCAATTTGTGGATCTCGGAGAACTCGCCCGGCTCTGAGGATCGACAGGCGGGTTTGCAGCGTAAACGGCTTGCCGATAGCTGTGGTTCCCGACTGCGGATGCGGTCTTCGCGCGCCCTGCGCGCCGTTCCTTCTTTCAATCGCCCGGTAGCAAGTCCGAAGGGCGCTTGCCGCGAATTCAAGACGCAAGCAGTGGCAAACGAGCATAGATGAAACTGAGAACTGGTGGCGTCTCTGGCCAAGGACGGCAATCCACCACCTATAGCCTACGCCTCGTCCGCGATCCATTCGAGCGAGGCGCCATGCGGGTCAGTCCAAGCTAGAGGGGAGCCGTTCGCAGATAGGAGGAAGCGGCCAGGCGGCCAGCTTGTTCCGGCGCGTGTGGCGATGGACGGGAAGACGCGAGGGAACTCGTTCGATACCCAATAAGGCGCGAGACGCATCGCCTGCTCGGCGAAAGCTTCTCTGTCACCAAGGTCGGAGACATAGTCGAGGACGGCTGTGTGAAAGATGACGAGTGTAGCGTCGTTTGGCGCTTCGTTGCAGAGTTGCACGAGGTCGCTCCCGCGCAGGTCGCCCTTCACCACCCGAGGTTTGACTGTGGCAGCGATCTTTAGGGCCGCCCGCAGATTGGCAAGCCGTGCTGTCTGTTCCGGCCAGACCAGTGTCTCAAGCCATGCGACTTGCGAGTCGTCCGAAGCATCTATCGGGCTCAGGTCCAATCCAGCCCGCCAGACGACTTGCGGCAAGGCCGTCGGCAATGGCGTTGTTTCGCTGGCGAGGCATCGGAAGACAGGCGGCTCCAAGGCCATCGCAGGTGCGCGGATCACCTTGCGTCCGTAGTCATAGCCGTAGAGGTCGGGCATGAGGCAGAGCCCTGCGGAGGTCCCGACCTCGATGAGGGCCAGCGGCTGCGGCAAACGCGCCAGGACGGGGAGCAGGGTGGCGCATCTTCCCGGCTCGTTGGTTTGCGTTGAGCGCTCGAGCATGAGCGAGCGGATAGCGTCGGGATTAGCCTGAAGCGCCTGGCGAAGCTCGGTCCACCCTGTCGGCGTGCCGAACAGGTGACGCACCGCTGCAAGTAGAAGGTTCGGTTGCCGCTTTAGGTCCGGAAGAGTCGACAGGAAACCGAGCGCCTCCCGATCCCCAGCGACTGCCCGAGCCAACTCCTCGTAGAGCGGCGAGCGACCGCGAGCTTCCGTATCGGCGAAGCGAATATATCGGGCTGAGATCTCGGCCAAGCCCTCCTCGTCCATATCCGCTGATCCTCGGTCCCAACGTCTCATCACAGTACACGATCCACGGATCTGATTGGAGCCAGGCCCGGCGTTTTTACACAGGCTTGACCCCCGCGGACTTGCCGCGGTCGCCTGCTTAACCGTTGCGCTAGGAGGCTGTGCGCAATCCAAAATCTGGGGAACTGGTGTCTCGCCCAGGGGTGCGGTCCACCATGTCTCCGGTATAAACCGCAACCCATGTCTCCGGGTTGGACAATTTGAGATTTGCCGCACCCGACAGGATTCGAACCTGTGACCTCTGCCTTCGGAGGGCGATGCGCAGGCGCCACTTGGATAAACATGCTATCCTGAAAGCCTTGTATCCCGCCGACTTGCCGTTATGCTTATCACAGTCATCTCTCCAATCTGTGTGGGACGTTCTGTGGGAAAGCGAATTTCTGACATCGATAGCCCGTCCAAGCGGGGCCGTCTAGCGCCGCGGAAGAACCCATATTGGCAAGGCGTCAGTGGCGGGCGCGGCGGCGTCAGCCTGGGATATCGCAAGTCTGCCCGCGGCGCTGGCGTCTGGATCGCCAAGATCGTTGCTGACGGCCATCGCGTCGAGGAAAGGCTTGGCACCGCTGACGATGACGGATCACCGGCGGCCGGTGCTCTCACATATCGATCGGCCGTTACCGCCGCCCTGGACTGGAGCAAGCGGCAATACGAGGCCAGCCAGGCGGCGGCTGCCGGCTCAACCGTCCCCACGGTTCGAACTGCCGTCGCGGGATATGTGGTCGAGCGGAAGAAACGATCGGCACGCGAGGGCGGCAACGCCGAAGGACGGTTGACGCGACATGTTCTTGCCGACGAAGAATTTGCCGGTCTGCCTCTGGCGAAATTGCGAGCGAGCGATATCGATGGTTGGCGCGGCAGGCTGCCAATCAGCGGACTTGTTGTAATCGATGAGGACGGTCCCGAACCTATCGCGCCGGCCACCGTGAACAGGCTGATGAACGATCTCCGGGCCGCCTTGAACGGCGCCGCCGAACGCCACCGGCGCGAACTCCCCGCCTATCTCATGGCCGAGATCAAGGTGGGCACCCGTGCCATGAGCGTCACCGGCGACGCTCGTAAACAGCTACTCTCAGACCAGCAGATTCGATCGACCATCGCCGCGGCATTTGAAGTCGACGACGATTTCGGTCGCCTGGTGCTGGTAGCCGCTGTCACGGGTGCGCGCCATTCCCAATTCTCCCGGCTTCGGGTCGGTGACGTACAAAGCGAACAATTGCGATTGATGATGCCAGGGTCCGCCAAAGGCCGCTCGGCGAAGGCGAGGCCGTCCGTTGCAATTCCCGCTACCGTCGAAACGCTCGAGAAGCTGCGCCCGGCGCTGACCGACCGCGGCGCCAACGAGCCCCTTCTGGAGCGATGGGCATATCGCAGCGTCGGCCCGGTGAAATGGGAAAAGGACCATCGGCGCGCTTGGGGGCCGGCGTATGAGGTCGACAACTGGTGGACGGCGACGATCGAGCGCGCCGGCGTGCCAGCGGACACGATCATGTATGCGTTTCGCCACTCATCGATCGTGCGTGGCCTGAAGGCGGGCCTGCCTGTTCGCCTAGTGGCAGCGCTTCACGACACCAGTTCGGAAATGATCGAGCGGCACTACTCAGCGTTCATCGTGGACGCGACGGAGGAGTTATCGCGGCGGGTCGCACTCATTTTATGATTCTGACATACAGAATAATTCCGACATACGCGAGCAAGTACAGCGATGTCCCTACTATCAAGGACGGCCTCTACAGTATTGCTCACCGATAGCCGTTGACAAAGTTACAATATCGTTTAGCTTAGGTGTTGCGTTGCATCGGTGCTATCGAACCTGATGAACTGGTTGGCCTGGAATGGCGCGACGCACTTTCCGAAATTGAGCGCGACGAATTCGTTCTTCAGATTGAGCGTGTGTCGCTTCGTTGAAAGGGCAGTCAGATGACGGTTCACACCGTGGCGCCTGCGCGCGCCGATCGAAAGAAATCCGCAAAGCCAGAAATCCCGTGGCGCCAGCGGCCATTCCTGCCGCTGATGACGGCGGCGGAATTGCTAGGGCTTTCACCGTCTTCGCTCTACCGCATGGAGTCGGAAGGCAGATTGACCTTCAACAAGCTCGGCGGTCGCACTCTGGTTACCGTCGATAGTTTGGTGAAATTGATCGACGCCGCCGATCTCTGGACGCCATCAGGTAGAGGATCTGCAGCCAGAGCAAAGCGCCAGGAACGTGCACGCGCAGGGTGGGTAAGTTGACGGCCGCTTCTCTCTCGCGTCAGCAGCGCCGTCGCCTTGGCCGCGGTCGTCTTGAGGTTATGGACCGCCCGCCGGTCTTTTGTGACCTGCGCCCAGCAACTGTTGCAGACCTGCGGCCTGGCGACGCCATGATGCCGGGCATGCAATGGTTGGTCGCACGCGGCGCCAATGAGCAGGGTTTGCCTGGCGATATGTTCTTCGAAATTCCGCTGAACCTGCCGCCAGAGAAGCGGGCCAATACGGGGCCGAACGTTCGGGCAGCCCTTGAGGCACTCCGTGAATCCGCTGAGTTCAGGCGCATGATGGACCGCTACCATTGGTTCTCCCCAACGGCGGGCGAGCCAGGCTATTCCGACGGTCACACGAAAACGGACTAGCACTCACTCCGACGACCAATCGACCTTGGGAAGGGAAAACAGAAACGCCGGCCGCGTCCTGAAACACGCGAGCCGGCGAGAAGGTCGAATTATGAATATTGCCAATATAGTTCCAGAGGGCGTCTCTGGCAAGTCTGAATGGGCTACTATGCGCGACCGTGCGCGTGCCAACAGGGACTTTGAGCAGCTTGTCGCAGCGGGCTATTCGTCGATGCTCCGGCCAGCCGCGCCCCCCGGCGCCACGTGCTCATTCTGGGATCAGACCAAGGGTATTTTGGTCGATCGCATCAGTGACGGAAAGGTCCCATCCAAGTTCAAGAGCGGGAAGTGGGCAGGCTTCAAGGACTGGCGGAAAGCCGAAATCACACCGGCTGACATTGCCGAATGGAGCCGGTGGTCGGGCCCTGTCAATTGGTGCATCGTTACCGGTGACGTAGCCGCCCTCGACATCGACATTAAGATCAGCGTGTCGGAGACAGGCCCGGAGGCCGATCGCGCTCGAGCCCTGGTCGGTGCAATCAAGATATTGGCGGCCGATGCACTCAGCCTGCCTGTCGAGCGTCTTCCGATGCGGTGGCGCGAGAACTCGACCAGTTGCATGATCTTGGTGAAGCTTTGCGCGCCGCTGGGCAAACGGAGGCTGCACCTGATCGACACGGCGAGCGGCCGAGAACATGCCGTAGAGTTCTTGGCGAGGGGGCAGCAAATCGTTGTGGCCGGTATGCACGCATCCGGCGCGCGTGTTCAGTCGTCGCTGCCCGAAGTTCCGCTCGAGGCTTTGCCCATCTTGGAGAGCGCGAAACTGGACGCGCTTATTCCGGCCATCGTCCAAGCGGCAGGCTCGTTGGGCTTCAATCTTGCGTCGTCCACCAGCGGATCCGGAAAGGTATCGAAGCCACCCTACGCGCCAGCCGTTGCGGTGCTCCGCGCTGTGATGTCACGCCGCGCGGACTGGGCGCCGTCGATCGTTCCATGCACACCGACCGCAGATCGTGAATGGCGGGTCACGTCGTCAGAGCTTGACCGTGATCTTGAGGAAGACCTGGCCATTTTCCCGGACGGCCTCATCGACTTTGGTACGGAGTGGACCCGCCACACCCCTGCTTCGCTCATCCAGGAGTTCGGAGCGATCGCAGCCGACTGCTCCATAGGCTTCGGAGGCAGCCCGCTTTACGGCGCCCGTGATGGGCGTTCGTTCGCCGTGGTCGGCGAGCCCGATTCGTCTATCCGGCGTCCGACCGAAGCCGAGGCGCTGACGTGGCTTTGCCGTGAACTGGCCGGCGACCAGTTTCCCGCTTTTGACGAGGGCTCGACTTGGGCAACGTCGTTACCGGCAATCGCCGGGGCCGTTGGGTTGTCTTGGCGAGCGTTGGAGGCCGTCCGGTTCTACGAATTTGCAGAAGGCGAGGGGCCGGAAACCTGGCAGACCGACAAGCTGCTAGAGAAGGCCGACACGCTGGCTGCATTGCAGGCTGTTGATTCGGATGCTTTTGATCGTCTCGAATTCGCGAACGAGATGAAATCCGCGCCGGCGGACCTACGAAAAATCGTCGACGAGCGCCGGGCTGCCGTGGCTGCATCGCCTCCCGAGCCAGAAGCCCCGGCCATGGATCGCGCCGAGGAAGCAGAACCCCTCGACATCTTCGCGCAGGACGATCCTGCCGAACTCTCTGCGCTGCCTCCGGACTGTCTGCCCCCAATGCTACACCGATGGGTCCAAAGCGAGGCCCGACGAAAAGGCGCGCCGGAGAGCTTCGCCGCGTTGGCTGCGGTTGCTGTTGGCTCTGCCGCGGTGGGAGCATCGCTTCGAATTCAACCCAAGGCGCGCGACACCGACTTTGTTCAGCCGGCAGCCTTGTGGGCTGCGATCGTCGCCGAGCCAGGCCGAGGCAAGTCGCCCGTGATCAGCGCCGCGGAGAAGCCGCTGCGTGAACTCGACGCCGAATGGTACGCCGCCGGCAAGGACAGACACGATCGCTGGTCCGCCGCTTCACAGGCTCACAAGAAAAAGCCAAAGGACCATCCAGACCCCGGCCCTGAACCCGTCATCCGCCGAATCGTCGTGGACGACATAACGCTCGAGCAACAAGTCCGCGTCCACGCGCAAAATCCACGCGGTCTGATGCGGTCGCCTGACGAGTTGATGGGCTTCTTCGGCTCGCTTGGCCAATACAAGAAGGGCCCCGAAGGCGACCGAAGTCAGGCGCTACGTCTGTTCGACGGGCGCCCCATCGCGGTTGATAGAGTGGGCGGCGGTTCTATTCGAGCAGATCAGCCCCTGATGGGCGTCATCGCCGGAACGCAACCGCAGAAACTGGCCGAGATCGCGCGCAATCTGGGCGCAGACGGAATGCTTCAGAGGTTCCTTTTCGTCGTCGACGATGGAGCAGAACGCGAGGCCGTCGATGAAGAGCCGGACGCGGAGGCAGTTGGCGCGTACCGCCGTGCGCTTCGCAAACTGGCGGCAATAGAGCTCCCGTACTCAGTGCCTTTGAAGATGACCCCCAACGCCCAAAAGGCCTTCCGGGAAGCGTCGACGTCGATCACCCGCCTAAGGAACGTGCCCGGCGGTTCCGTCGCCTGGCGTGGTCACCTGGACAAATGGGGGCTGTTCCTGCCGCGCATTGTGCTCACCTTCCACGCGTTGGAATACGCCTTTGCGCTGGAGGACGCCGATTTCAGTTCCGACATCAGCATCGCAACGGTTCGGCGCGCCATCAACTTTTCGCGGTTCTTGCTTCGCCATGGGCTTCGACTTTACCAGACATTCTTTGCCGCTGATCCTGCGGCCACCGAAGCAAGGGCGGTTGCAGGATATCTGCTGACGCGGCCGGACACGGAGCTTGTAAGGGCGCGAACCATTTCTGATGCCCGCAAGGATCTTCGCGATCGCCGGAAGCTTCTGGCGGCCATGGCCGAGCTTGAGGAAGCCGGATGGTGCTCGGTTGAAGAACGTAATGCCGAAGGTCCGTCGCGCTGGCGGATCAATTCGAAGATCCACATTCGTTTCCACGCACAAGCCGTACGTGAAACTGAGGAACGATCGCGTCGGCGGCATGCAATCGAGGCGGCGGGCGAAGCTAGGAAGTGGATCAATTCAGACAAAATGTCCGAAGGAGAAGACCATGCGAATTAAAAGCGCGGCAAACGCGGCATGCGTACGCGAAGAGATAGTTTGCATCTCGCCCCTTTTTTACCATTCCCCCTACCTGGATATCGATATGTCTCTTATGCGCGCACAAGCCGCGTTTGCCGCAGTAGCGCGGGGCGGACAGTTTGTCTTGACGTCCACCTATGGGCTGCTCGCAGGCGCAGTTTCCGCGATACCTCAGCGACACGTAACGAGGAACTGGCCGTGAGAGGCGCCGGCAGTCGGAAGCAGCCCGGCGGATGGCGCGGCAGCGCGGCACAGATCGCCGTGGGCCGCGCCTCCATCATCAAATGGAATCGCACCCGCCACCTGCAACCGAAATGCGGTGCTGCCCGAAAGCGCGACGGCGAGCCTTGCCAAAATCTGGCAATGGCAAATGGGCGATGCCCCCGGCATGGCGGAAAGACGGGAAAGGGCGACAATTGGCATAATCCGGTTTGGCCCGACGGCAAAGCACCTGGCGCCATAGCGAAACTCAATCGGAAGCTGAACGACCGTCAGCGCGCCGGGGCGAAGCGGGCGAAGCGCGTTACGGCAATGTCGCCGGACGAGCGCGACGCGCATGAGCAATGGCAGAAGACGCACCGGCCGGGCTCGGCCGCTGCGCGAGCCAGAACGCGGCGAGATCGCCAGGAGGCGAAGGCTGTTCGCGAGATGATCGAATCGTTCCCGCGGCCGGCGCCAAGCCCGGAGTCGGTTGAGCTCGACAGGCTGATTGCCGATCGGAAAGCGGAGCTTGAACGCCTGCGAGATGAAGCTGACAAAGGGGCCTTTGGATGACTGCGGGAAATAGGAATGAAACACCGGAAGAGCTTTTCGAGCGCGTCTCGCTCCGCCTCAGGACGGTTGGCCTCGAAAGTGCAGTTGAAGCTTTGATTAGCGTCTGCACAGACAAGAATTCGCATTTGCCGGCCAAGGCGACCGCCGGCGTGGCTTTGTTGCGGGCGAACGGGATGCTTGCCGAGAAGGCCGGCAGCAAGAAAACGAAGGATCCCAGCGAGATGACTGGCGATGAGCTCCAAACCGAAATTGACCGCCTGAAGCGGGCGGCCCGCGTCATTGAGGAGCCGCTATCGGACGCAGAAAATGATGGCGACGGCGCCTTCGACTAAGTGGCGCAGTAGCCTCGAATTTCTATGCGATCGACGATAAAGTTCGCCGGCGTCGCCTCTGTCCCAACTCTGTGGGTGTGCCACCATGAAAAACAGGGGCTGCCGAAAATGAACACTCGCTGCCCGCCGGGCATATCGAACATGTTTTCCGGGTTCAAGCCGTTCCTGAAGATGAAGTCAGACAATGGACGGCCAACATAGGCTGCGTTCAGCGAGTTTGACGCCCTAAGCTCCATATTGTCGGTCGTCTCGCATCCGCAGAGAAATACAGAAAGCAATCCCCAAGCACGTTTCAAAATTGTCTCCCCACCTCTACTTCGCTCGAAGGGGCGTTTGACTAGGCGCCGCAGCGTACCGCTTTCGATTAGCTCTTGTTGCTTTTGTCGCGCTGGAAATTCTTCCGAGCCAGCCACAGCCTTCGCGCGAGCGCTGACGGGGTTTCCGGTTCCGATTTCTGATTAGTCGGCCTTGCAACTCTTGCCCCCTTTCGCACGGGAGTGGGTAGAGCATGGCGCTTGACGCTTTCTTTGTAGGCATCGAGATCGGCTTCGTCGACCAGAACGGGGCGGCCAGACAAGTAGGCCAGTTTGCCGGATTGCCTAAGACGTTTGACCTTCGAAACCGAGCACCGGAGCAGTTTGGCAACTTCGACTTGGGTTAAGAGCCTTTGAGCCGACACCGGCGCCCCTCCATAGGTGTATGCGGGAAGAGTGGTTATAAAATCTTGTTCAGTCAAGTTGTGCTTATCAATACCGGAGTTGATTTTGTCGATTGCAAGTATAAGATAAAATCAACTCTTACTTGTCGCACCTTTGTATTGACTAAATTGCGCGATCGGTTCAATGTGAATTTGGCCCGAAAAGCCAGGAGTACAATCAGGTTCTTTTCATCGTCCGGGGTTCGTTGCCATGTCCAGGAGGGAAACCTCTAAAGACAACGAGGGTCTTTGCTTCGACCTTTTCGGCCCCGGACACTAAAGGAAACGCCGCCCGAAAAGCGGCAAGGAGAAGCAATGGCCGTCATCTATGATTTCAACACCAGCAAGCCGATCGCTGATAGCGACGTCGCGAAATTTGAAATTCTGAGCTGGGATGATCCGATCGTCCGTAACATGGTGCACGAAGGGGAGCGCGTTCTTGTCGACGGCCTCGTGCCGGCGGCTATTGCCCTGGAAATGAAGGCGCTGTGCGATCGGTACAACGCCCAGATCGCGAGCTCGTACCGGCACTAGTGCGGGCCTGTCGGAACCGTGAAAAAGGGGTGCCAAGCGGGGCCCCTTCTCTTTTGCGCCTCGGCCTCTTGCGAGGCCGATTCTACTGCATTGGCTGGTGCAATCTTAATTTCTGTCGGCAGCGGCCGCCGAAAGGACTTTTTGGACCGTCGCTTTGCTGAAGGCGACTTGCGCCGCGACTTTGCGGATGCTCAACCCGCTGGCGTTCAGCCTCACGATCTCGGCCTTGACTTCGGGGGTTACCGCGGCGGGGCGTCCGCCGGTCCTCCCCTCAGCCTTGGCCTTCGCGATGCCTTCCATCTGCCGCTCTTTGCGAAGTGCCGTCTCAAACTCGGCGATGCTGGCGAGGATTCCGAAGACCAGCTTGCCCGTCCGTGTGGTCGTATCAAGCGAGGCATCATCCAGCACCTTGAAGCCAACACTCTTTGCATTCAGCCCCTCGACGATCTCGTGAAGGTGCCCCGCCGATCTAGCTAAGCGGTCCAGCTTAGTCACCACGAGTGTGTCGCCTTCGCGTACGTATTCGATGCACCTAGCCAATTCTGGCCGCTCACGGTCGAGCCCCGATTGCTTCTCGTTGAACACCTTGGTCGCACCCGCTGCCTTCAGCCGCTCGACCTGTGTATCGTAGTCCTGCCCTGTCGAGCTAACCCTAGCGTACCCGATCACCTTGCCGTCCATTGCTGTACCTTTTCCTCTAGGAGAGTCGTGGTCACACCGTTAGTGGACGCTAAGTGTACAGTCAATAGGATAGTGGCCAAAAAGTGTACTTTATGTACGGGGCGGTGGCCGAGCATGGCGGGGGTGCTATGGGCCCGGCCTCGGCCTCGCTCGCCGGCTCGGGGCCGGGTCACCCCCCGGATCACACCCAATTGCATCGCCGAAACCTCGGCGACATGCCGCTGAAATTTTCGATTTTCCCGAACTTTTGGACATCCTGTCAGGTCTCGCGAACTCCGCGAAAGCATCTGATTGGACTGGTCATCGGCACCCAAATCGGGTAATTTAAGAACTGCCGGAAAAACCGCGAAACTCGGGCAGTCGCTCCACCCCGTCGAGTGTGTCAACGCTCGACAAGTTCGAAACCCCCAACAGCAGCGCCGCCAGGCGCGTGGGGTCTTTGACGCTGGAGCTTCCGGTGACGCCTCAACCCAATGCCGACGTATCGCTCGACACCATTCGCCAACACGTCACCAACGCGGTCGGGTGTCTGCATCTTATCAACACGACACAGATGGCCCCCGAGTATCTCGCGGCGTGGGCGCTTCAGGAAATCTTTATGGCGGCGGTTGGCGGCGCCGATCTGACGGCAATTGCGCCCGAGACTTCACAGGGGGCGCGCCGCCTGCTGCGCGAAGTCGCTCCCGCCGTCGATGCATCGGTGAAAGGCAAGATCCTGTCTGAACGCCTGTATTTTTCCCTGGGCGTCGGATCTGGATTGCTCGCGGCCGGCGACGACCCCTTTCGTGCAGATCGGCTAGATTATGCCGGTCTCATGGCCGCCGAGTTGCGCGCCATTGCACATCGACGAAATCTGAATTCTCGCGGGTTTCCGCTGCTGCATGACGCCCATGTTCAACACGCGTGGGCGGCGCCGCGCGACGAAACAATCGACAAGCATTAGGAGGCGGCCTTGCCGGTGAAATCTTCGCAATTTTTCAACAATCAGCAGTTCGCACAGGCGGCTTCAAACCTCGCTTCGCTGTTCGAACCCCCGAGCGGCGCGGACGCTGCCGGGTGGGCCACGGCCAATGCCAAGAAAGAGGCGGCCAGCCGGCTTGCTGAATACTACGACTATCGGAACAACCCCGATTTTGATCAGCAAACGTTCGATCGGATGGGCGTGGCCGCAGGCGCCTATCAGCCGAATCAGAGCTATTACAGCGTCGACCAGGACAACGCCGCCAAGCGCTACGGCTACGACACGCAAGCGGCCGCGTCGCGCGCCAACAACGCCGATGACAACGCTCGTGCGCTTCAAACGAATTCGGCCGACAACAGCCGTGCGCTCGAGACGAACAAACTTACCGAGCTCGGCAAGCTCTACCAGCCGCTAAACGAAGGCCAAGTTCGCCCGGACCTGCCCACCGACGTCGCCGGCCAGTTCGGCGTCGGCCACGAACTGCCGGCTGCGCAGGGCCGCGAGAAAGCTCGATCTGAAACGGAGGTCCAGGGCGATCTCGTCGAGAAGATGCGTCAAGCCGGCCTGATCACCGATGGCATGATCGTCGACCGCTACGTTGGCGACAAAACGCCCGTTGAGGCTATCGGCCCAGACGGAAAACCCCGCTACATGGCGCCAGGCGCCGCGGTGCGCACCGGCGCCGCGCCGTACGACGCGCCAAAGGGCGCGGGCATGACCACGACGCTGCCGGATGGCACGATCATCCAGATGGGTGGATCAGGCGGAAAGCCGACGGACGCGCAACTGAAGAGCGCCTATGCCGGCACGATGTCCACGGCGCCTACGATCGATTTGTTGTCGGCGTACGACAATGGCAATTTGCCGAATGCCACGGACTACCAGATGTTCGGCCTCAAGAAGATCGCCCCTGACGCCTTCGCGCCGGCGATCAACAGCGGCATGTCTGACAAGGGCCAGATTTTCTACCAGAATCTCTCGACCGTGCTCCCGTACCAATTGATGGCGCAGTCCGGCCAGGCTGTCACCGAGCAGGAGTACACACGCAAGCTGCGCGAGTTGGTCCCGGTTCCCGGCGAGGCCAGGGAAGTGACAGCCGCCAAACGCCGAACGCTGGAAACATACCTCCAGGCCGTCGCCAATTACGCCGGCAAGGATGGCGCGCCCATTATGGATGCGCTCACCCAATATCGATCGGGTTCAGCGAAAGCCAATTCGACGAGCGGCGCTACCACGACCCCTTCGGCATCGCCAAGCCGACTACGCTTCGATGAGAATGGAAATCCGCTATGACGAAGGAAGCAGAACTCTACGACGGCACGGTTCTGGAGTTTCCGGACACGACGCCCGACGATGTCATTCAGCGTGTCGCCAAGCAGCAGACCGCGGCCCGACGCGGCTCCGCAGCGCCGCCACCCGCCGGCAACAACATCGAAAGCCTGATTCGCGGTACGGAGCAGGCGCCCGAACAGCCAATCTCTACCGCTAAGGACGTCGCCTTGTCGGCTGGGTCCGGCATCCCGCGCGGCTTGGCCGAAACCGTCATGTTCCCGGTCACGCTGAGCCGCATGGTCGAAGGCGGCGGAAACTGGCTCTACAACAAAGCCGAGAACGGCGTCCGCTATGCCATCGGCGCCGACCCGCTGTCTGAAGAAGAACTGGCACGCCGTGCTGAAAAGGTCGATTCGTCGCCCGCTTACGCGGCGGAGGATCGCGTGCGCCAGTTTATGGACGAAAACCTTCACAAGCCGCAGACGACGCCAGGTGAGTACGCCGGTACGATCGCCGAATTTGCCGCGCCGGGCGGTGTGCCAAGCAAAGGTGCGCGCCTCGCCGAGACGGGCCTGGGCGCGCTTCGCAAGTACGGTTCGGAGTTTGTCGGCAACGTCGTTGCCCCGGCGATCGTGTCTGAAACTGCCGGTCAGGCGACGGAAGGTAGCGAATACGAAGGCTTGTCACGCTTTCTCGGCGCAGCCTTTGGCAACGCGGCCACGGCCGGTCTTCGTGTCCATAACGCTCCTGAAAATGTCGTCCGTCGCGCGACCGGAAACGTCACTGAACAGCAGTGGCAGCGCGCCCGTGATCTCCAGAACAACAGGACCGGCGTGGCGTTGTCCGGCCCCGAAGCAATCAGCCAGGCCACCAACGGGGCAAGTGCACTTCCCACCGTCCAACGCGTCGTCGAAGGCTCGACCGACGGCGGGGCACGCATGGGGCCGTTCTATGCGCGACGCCCCGGCCAGGTCGACGCCGCAGTCGGCAGCACGCTGGACCAGATCGCCCCGCAGCATCCGAATCCGTCGACGTTGGGGCAGAGCGCTGCCGTCGCTGCCGAAAGCGCCATCGCCAACACGCCGCAGGGCCAGGCGCTTGCTGACGCTGTCCACGCGGCCGGCCCACGCACTACAGCGATGCAGGCCGGCGAAGAAATACAGGGTGCGCTGCGTCGCATCTTCGACCGCCGCGACGGCATGCGCGACGCGCTCGCCGATCGAGACTATACCGCAGCGCGCGCCGCCCGGCCTGCTGTAGACGTGGGCGGTCTTCAGCCTGAAACGGTAGCCGCCGAGCGCCCGGTCTATTCGATCCGCCCAACTGCTGCCGACGAGGCCACTGGCGAAGCAGCGGCGATGGTCCCGCAGCGCGTTGACACGCCGCCGCAGCCGATCGCACTGGAAAGCCGCACCGGCGCCGACGCCGTTCAGGTCGATCCGCGGCCGGCTCTTCGGTACATCGACGATGCCTTGGTGAACGCTCGGGGCACTACCGCCGATGCGCTCGCGACCGTGCGCGGCAACATCATCGGGCCAAATGGCGCTGACACCGGCGTAACAGGGCTCGACAATCTGCGCGGAAACATCAATGGGATGATCTCGCGCGCTGTGCAGGAAGGCGACGGCCAGACCGCTGAAGCGCTTCGCGCTGTTCAAGGCCATCTCGACCAGGCGCTCGAAAGCGTGCCCGAGTACGCCGCCGCTCGCCAGGGTTATCGCGCGGCAAGTGTGCCGCTTCGGCCTTTTGAGAATTCGGCCGTCGCCGACGTCATCCGGCGCGACCAGTACAATCGCGACTTTGCCACCCCGCCCGAGAATGTGCCCGGAACGATCGGCGCGGGTGGTCCGACAGCAGCGCGCGAGTTCAACAGCGTTGCGCCGACGGATGCGCGCATTGCCTTCGAAAACCATCTGGCGACGCAAATTCTCGACAAGGTTACGGATGCGAGTGGCCGTGTGAACGGCGACAGCTTGGCGATCGCGGTACGCGACAACGAGGACATGCTTTCGCAGTATCCGGCAGTCGCCGAGCGACTGCAGCAGATCGTCGGCGCTAACGCTAACATGGCACCGGTACGCGCGGCCCCCTTGGGCCAGGTGGCGGCTGCAAAGGACACTGTGGCTGCCGGCAATGCCATCCTGCCCCACGATCCTCTCACCGGCTCGGCTGGTGAAGCTGGCGATGCCGTACGCCGGCTGGCGGCCGAAGATCCTGCGATGACAGCAGCACTTGTGCGCCAGAACCTAGCCGACCGCCACACGAAGGCGTCGACCGACACGCAGGAAGGTACTCACGAATATTCCGGCGCCAAGTTTCGCAAAGATGTCGCGGGCAACGACACGCGGAAGGAAGTGCTCGACGCAGTGCTACGATCCCTTCCTGACGACAAAGCCTCATTGTCGATGCCAGAGCTTCTGGACGTGCTCCAGGCGACCGGCCGTCGAAAGCAGATCGGAAGCCCTACCGAATTCAACCGCAGTCTCAACGCCGATCTCGGCGACGCCTCGCCGGTGGCCCGTGCAGTTGCCGTGGCAACTTCGCTTGGCCGGTCGTTGTTCACCAACGCGGGTGACGCCGTTAAGCGCAAAGCCATGCGCGACGGTCTGGGCACGCTGGCCGACATGTTCATCGCGCCGAACTCGGTCGACCTGATCCGCAATGCCAGGAACCGGACCGGTGGCGCAATCGCTGCCGATGCTGCAGCTCGCACGGCATTGGAGAGCGGCGGGGTTATCTACGACCCCGCCGGGCAGCGTTGATGCGCTCGTTCTCGACGATCCACCGGTTCTCGCTACGCGGGGCGAAGCGCATGTCGCTCACCGGCGCTGAAACCGAGGGACACTTTCGACCTGCGGTTGGCCGCCTTTCAGGCGTATGATTCAGTAGGTGGCAAATGGGTCCTTTTGAGCCGGAGCCGCAACATCTCCAGCAAACGGATCGCTTCCACCTCCATTCTTCCGCCCGAGGTATGCGTCAACTTGGTTTTGGCAGTTACCCATCTCCAGAAGAGCTGCGTTGGAACCGCGCAAGCTCAAATTCAGGATCTGATTTCCATTAAAAAACACGCGAAGGGAGTGCTTTCGCATCAGTTGGTCAACAAATGCCGTCTGGTTTGTTCCGAAGATAAGCGCAGGCATCGAGCCAAAGCGATAGCCGGTCGCGGGCGAACGCCAGCCGGTCTCGTTATCAATCTGCAGCGTCAGATCGTAGTCTTTACCAGCTTCTATTGAGGTCCAATTCGAGTTTGCTAAAGCCACATAAAGACCAGATTTGGAATCCGGCGCCTCGAAGCCAATCCTGAATGTTGTATTATCTTGATACAGAGTAGCGATAAAACATTGATACTTAGTAGTCTTATCGATGTAGACCGCCCAAGTACCTACGTTTTTCCATAGGGCCGTCTCCAGATTGGAGTCGGACATCGCTTCTGTCGTCGAACTAAGCACCAATCCTGCGACACTCAAAGCAACAATGTGCGAGAACATCACCGCCTCCCCTAATCCCATCAGCATGATCGCGCGTTTTGGGAGTTGTGTCGAGTGTTTAGCGGGTCCGATCTACGGCATGGTTAGCAGGAGTGCCGTGTTGGTTGACTCTATGCATTCCCGGACAAATGAACTATAAACACATCGTCGGAACCGCGCAGAACTCGGGCATCTGCACCAACCGCTTCGGATCCCACCGGGGCTGACGTCAACGGTCTTCCAATCAGCATCTGAAACCCTGTCGTGCGGAGCGCTGCTCCTGCGCCGCGATGCTATCTGGAAGCGACGTTCTGGTGCATCAAATGGCTGCTCCCGAAAAGCCCGTCATCGATTTCAGCTACCAGTACTACCTTCCCTACGGCACGCAGCTTGACAATGATCTTGCCGAACTCGTCACCAGCATCGACGAGACGATCGACGCTTTGGCCGACGTACGCCGCAGTGACGGCGCGCTGCCGAACGAAAAGGTCACGGTCGACAGCCTTTCCCCTTCCGTCCTGGCGTTGCTGCGCGGCGACGGCCCAACCGGACCCACAGGGGCGACCGGCCCGACTGGTGTCGGGGCCACCGGCCCTACAGGGCCGACTGGCATCACCGGTGCTACCGGCGCCACGGGCGTTGTCGGAGCGACCGGCGTTGGCGAGCCAGGTCCGACCGGCGTCACCGGAGCAACCGGTCCGTCAGGTCCAACCGGCGTCGTCGGCGCAACCGGTCCTGCTGGCGGCCCGACCGGCGCGACGGGTGTCGCAGGCCCGACTGGACTTACGGGTGCAACAGGTCCAACTGGCGTGACCGGAGCAACGGGCGTGACCGGGAACGTCGGGGCTACTGGACCGACTGGCGTTACGGGACCGACCGGCGTTACGGGACCGACCGGCATCACCGGTGCAACCGGCGTGACTGGTGCGACGGGGCCAAGCGGCAGCCCTCTGCCTCGGATTGCCAGTACCGCCAGTTCGGCGACGCCTACGCCGGATTCGACCAATACCGATGAATATATTTTGACCGCGCAGGCGGCCGCTGCGGCTTTCGGTGCGCCGACCGGCACGCCAGCTAACGGCCAGAAACTGATCATTCGCATCAAGGACAACGGCACCGCCCGCGCCTTGACGTGGGATGCCATTTATCGGGCAGGAACCGATGTCGCACTGCCCGCAACAACCGTCCTCAGCAAGACCATGTATCTCGGCTTTATCTACAACACGACTGATACGAAGTGGGACTTGGTCGCGAAGGTGAATAATATCTGATGCCGTACTCCCAGACGATTGCACTCACTTCTGGCACATCCTGGGTTGTCCCTGGGGACTGGAACAGCGCCGATAACCAGATCGTGGTTATCGGTGGCGGTGGCGGTGGCGGTGGCGGTGCGTTCGGCGGCGGCGGCGGCGGCGGCGGCGGTGGCGCCTGCTGCTTCAAGACTAATTATGCCCTGAGCGGGGCCGGGCCCATCTCTTACGCGCTTGGTGACGCCGGTGCGGCGGGTTCGGCGGGTGGAGACACCACGTTCGATGCCAGCGACTTCATCGCCAAAGGCGGCACGGCTGGCGCCAGCGCGACGACAGCGGCAGGCACCGGCGGCACCGCGGCAGCGTCGACGGTCCCCGCCGGCGGTTCGAAATTCAACGGCGGCAACGGCGGTACGGGTGAGTCCGCCGGGTCTAAGCGTGGCGCGGGCGGTGGCGGTGCCGGGGGCACGAATGGAGCCGGTAACACTGGCGTCACCCCGGCTTCAGGCGGCACCGGTGGATCCGGCGATGCGGGGTCAGGTGGCGCGGGCGGCACATTTACTAACCCAGGGGGCGTTGGTGGTGCCGGTAGCGAATTCTCCATTACCGCAGGCGGCTCGGCTGGCTCTGGCGGTGGCGGCGGTGGTGCGTCAGGCAATTCAGGCGGCGGCGCTGGCGGGAACTATGGCGCTGGCGGCGGCGGGCGAGGAAATGGTCTAGGCACCAGCGGCGCTGGCACCGGCGGCCTTATCATCATTCAGTATAATCCGGCGGTTTCGACCGACACGTCTGGCATGTTTCTGATGTTTTAACCGATAGCCACCATTGGCCGTGACGACGGCAACGGTCAGTTCCGTGGGAGCTTGTGAATCTCCAGTCTGACCGGACCGCCTCTGTCGCAGCTTGTGCAGAACAGAGCCCGCTCGACCGTGCTGAACAGCGCATCCTTGCCATAACGCCGGACCAGACCGGCCGGCTTCACCTCGGCATGATGCGAACAGTTTTTGCACCAGGCACGCAGCTTGTGCCATTCGCGCAGATCGCCAAGAGACACGTCGAGCCCGGCATGCACGCTGCCTTCCACTATCGCTTGCGGTGGCACCATGGGCTCGCCTGGCGTGATAATCTTTTCCATCACATGCCGGCTGTTGTAGTGGATCAGCAGCATCCCCGGCCGGCGCCGAATGGCGGCTTGCCATGCGGCTTGGCTGACGCTTGAATCCGGCGATCGACAGATGGTTTCGACAAGGGCCTTTTCCTCCCGATCCCAAACCTCGATCCGGAAATTGTCCTCCGCAGTTTTTGCCATAGCTTCGCCGGCCAGCGTCCATTTTGGCGCTTCGCCATCGCTCCTTCCCGCCTCAGGTTGAAACAGAAATAAGGAACATTTTCCTCTCTGGTCAAGGCGCTCTTGACAATTTTGTTCTCATTCCGTTCACTGTCTCCAAAGATCGCAAAAAGAAGCCCTGCGTGCCGCACTGAAACCCGTCCCGATGAGCGATGAACCTATCCGCCTGCCGGATGCAATAGAGCCCGTCACGCGGCCTGGCGTTCAGCACCATAGGTGCGAGCATCCCGGCTGTGGCAAGGATGCAGGATGGGGATTCGCCAAGCCGCGGCAGCCATCGCACTGGTTCTGCTTTGAACACCGTTCTGATGGCGAAGCATATCTCTAGGAGCGTGGGAAAGGATGATCAGAGCGCCGAAACGACAGAATGAGTATGTCGACCGGGAGATCGACTGCCAGGAGGCGATGGAACCGGGCTTTCAGGTGATCGTCGATTGCATGCTCGAGGCGGGATGGACGCGCGGGGAGATCATGCGGTCGTTGAAGCGGCTCATCGCGGCCGACAACATGACCCAGAAGGAAAATGCCAAGGTCGAGGCACAGCTCGCCATCGCTCGGGCCATGATGCGTGCCGGCCGGCCTTGACGATCGCAGGACGGGCGCCAGTATCCTGGCGATGGATGACAACCACATCTACGGGGAAAGAACTGGCCTGCAGCTCGTTCGCATGGCGATCGAACTCACCTGTCCAGCCGGCGTTCTGCCGAGCGAGGAGGCAGTGAACCTGCTCTATGGGCCGCTGCCGGTGCATGAGGGCGAGGCGCTGGCAAAGGCGATTATTGAGACGGTTGAGAGGCTGACGCGCGAGTAGGCTGCTATGCCACCCACGCGTTATGCGCGCTCTAGTCGTCGGGGCGCCTGAGAACTCTGAAATCGCCCGAACGTGCGCTTGGCTCTGCATCATAATCCTTTGCCATGAGCCCGCGTTGGAGCAACGCCCGTACTGCCTCAGCACGGTTCGGCAGTCTGTTCTCAAACCGCCAAGCATCCAGGACAGCGAGTTCCTCGGCATTGAGCATGAACTGCAGACGATATGTTCGCTTGAGGGCATCCATTTTTTCAGTTCTCTCAACGTCGGCAAACAGTTTCTGGGTCAGTTCGCTCACCGAGACGACGTCTGTGCCGACGGTATCCGGCAGGTGTTCTGCCATCCATTTGTCGAGGAAGTTTATCCCGCGTGTGCTCATATCGCCACAAGCTGGGAGATGGCGTTAAGTTCCTGCGACATCTCAACTATCCTCCTCGCTGAAACCCAACAGGGAGGCATGACGTATATATTTGTGCTCGCCCCGAAGGTGCTTGATCCGCAGCTTCACGCCTGGCCCAACCCACTGCGTTGCCGGTCGCTTCTTGACGCCCTGCGGAGGTTGGCCGGCATGTTCCTTGACCCGCTTCCACAGCCGCTCCTTCATGTCACGCCCCAACGAGATGAAGGCTGAACCGACATACTTTCCGGTGTCGGGATGCGCGAGCAAGGCGAACGCCGCCTTGCCCGGCTCGCGCTCGACGCCCAGCAGTTCGTATTCCTGGACCGTGAAGCTCTTCGTCTTCAGCCAATTCGAAGTCGGGCCGCTTCGATACGGGCTGTCGGCCAGCTTGGAGACAATCCCCTCTAGCCCCGCTTGGTCGGCGAGATAGAAGATCGCCTTCGGGTCGCCTGGTAGAGCCTCGCTGAACTGGATAGTGCTGTTCGGCTTAATGATGCTGTAGAGCATCTCGCGGCGCGCTTTGCAGCCGATGTCGCGCAGATCGTGGCCGTTCAGATGCAGAATATCGAACGCGCCGAGGATCATCGCGTAGGGATCGCTGTGCACGGCCTTCTGCAGCGCGTCGAAGTCGGGCAGCCCGGCCTTGTTGGTGACCACCGCCTCGCCCTCGAAGATCGCGTTTTCGACGTCGAGCTCGCGCGCGGCTTCAACGAGGCCGGTATATTTGCTCGTCCAGTCCGCACCGCTCTTGGTAAAGGCGCGGATATCGTCGGGACTGTTGATGACGATCTGGGTGCGGTAGCCGTCGAGCTTGATCTCGTGAATCCAGTGTTCACCCTCGGGCGGCTTGGCGACCAGCTTTGGCTCCATAGGCGGAATGAACTCGAGGCGGCCGCCGCCGGTACTTACAATTTTACGCACCCAGTGAATACTAGGTACAAAGCTTATATTAGCCAGAGTGAACGGAACGTGATTCCGCATGGCTGTCGCAACGAAAGTAGCTTGCCAGCGTTGCCATTGATCCAAAGAAGGAGCAATCCGGATGGCCGACGACAAGCGCAAACGAGATTTCCGCGACCGCAACCGCGTCTCGGCGGACGAAGATTATGAGGTCGAATATTTCGCGACGGAGAATGGCATTACGCCGGAGCAGGTCCGGGAATTAATCAAAGCGACCGGCAATGACCGCGCCGCTTTGACAGCGGCTGCGAAGCAACTGAGGACCGTTCTGGAAGGAGGCCCGCTGATCGCCAGATAGTTGGACATTCCCGATGGCGAGGGGCTTTGTTGACGGACTTTTGATCTTTCATCACTCCGCCCCGCCAGCATGGCGCCAGCCTTCGTTCGCTGTTCGCGCAGCTTTGCAGTTTTCTCTTCCCTGGCCGCCCTAAATGCAAAAAACCGGCCGCGCTTTTCGGGTGGGCTCTGGTCCGACACTCAATGGAGGCAGCGTGCCTACCGCCCCAGCGGACGCTTGGAGGCCAAAACAAGGTTGTCCTCGTCCTCTATGCCGGCCATGAAATTTGCGATTATCCGCGATGCGAGAGCTTCACGTTCGTGATCAGATTGAGCGTTGACCTTCAGTCGATCGAACACGCGGCCGAGTAGGGCAATTTCGGACGGGGTGAAAACACCAGCTCGCTCAGCGGTTCGACGAATCGGCATGACACGGCCCCCTTCCTTGCGCAGGTAATCCTATTCAGAAACCCCAGCAAAAACAAAGCCCGCCGCGCTGTTGGGCACGGCGGACAATCAAGCGCTGACACCAAGCTTAGGGACTTCGGGGGTTGGGCTTGCTTGGCGCCAGATCGTGGGGAGAAGTTAGGCGAATCAGCTATAACGCGTCCACCAACCGACGGTGGGGAAGGCTATTGCAGAGCCGGGGGGCTGGCTACCCACAGAAGCAGCGCAATGCCGATCCCGTAGGGAACCAGAACGACCGCCAGCGCTACCCAAAAGCCGGGCTCCGCCAACATCGCCATTTCACTGCGAAGCTCTTCCATCGCGTGTTTCCAAGGAGGGTGTGTTTTCAGCCTTCCGCCGCTGCTCCCGTAGCCGAGCCGTCTTTGCGTCTCGGGCCGCGCGCTCAATATCAATTAATGACCGTGCAGCATCTGTCGTGCGCTGCTCTCTCTCATCTCTTTGCGTCCAAGTAGCCAAGCGTCGCTCCCTAAAGTGCATGCCGCCGACCTGGCGGCACGGTGCTGCTTGATCGAACCATGGTCGCAGGCGAGTGTTCCAACTGACCGCAAAAAATCCCGCCGCACTGCCAAGGCGGCGGGACCGATCAAGCGCCTTTGCACCAGGCGGGGTGGGCGGGGTCGGGCTTGCCCGGTGCCGGGCGGACCGTAAGGCAACTCTAGAAGCAACAGTGGCAAAGCGTCTACCAACGGCGAAGGACGGAAATCGGCCGCCCACAGATCAGGGTCCCGGGCAGCTAATCGCTGGCAACCAGACGGTAACGGAAGTGATTGCGGATGTGATCGTTGAAGTAGCGACCCTTCGCGAAGGCGGCTCGGAATTCGGCGTAAGTGTCCTGCGGCACGTCCTCGAATTCGTACCGTTTGCCGCTAGCGGCGAACCACACCGAGAGAGTTTTGCTGTCCGGGTCGTATTCCGTTTTGCGTATGGAGGTGGACGGCATGACGACGGCTCGATCAAAAGCAGTTAACGCTCGGAGAGGTCGGCGCGTCCCTGGTCAGTGCGGTGCGCCGGCCAAGAGCCCGACCGCCGCCGGCTCTGGACTTGGCCCTCAATTAGAAGCACTCTGCCCCTCAAGAGGAGACAGGGGTTGGGCAAGTCTCGCTATAATGGTCGAACCGACCAGTGGCGTAAGCTGGGGCGCGTGCGCCAACTGGCTGGCGTTCCGAAGCGGCTCGTGTTCGTGACCTTGGCCGCGATGGCAGCCTATGCGACGCAGTTCGTCATGCAACATAGCGATCCTGTGCCCGAGCTCAACGTATCAAACTGGATCGGATCAAAGCCGGCGCCGATCGCCGGTGTCGCGTCTGTCACGGATGGCGATACGATCGAGATCCACGGCCAGCGCATCCGGTTTAACGGCATCGATGCACCCGAGAGCCGGCAGTACTGCAACGACGCGAAGGGTTCTGAGTATCCGTGCGGGCGCCGTGCCGCCGAAGCGCTGGACAGTTTCTTGGCGGTCTCGAGGCCGATTCAATGCACCTTCGTCACTTGGGATCGCTACCGCCGCTTTGTGGGCGACTGCCGGCGGGCGGACGGCTCCAGTGTCGCCTCATGGATGGTCGAGCACGGCCAGGCGCTGGATTGGCCGCGCTACAGCCACGGCGCGTACGCGGAGCAGCAAGCGAAGGCAGAGGCGGCGAAGGTCGGTCTGTGGGTCGGAAGGTTTCAGGCGCCCTGGGAATGGCGGGCGGCGCACGCCGATGGCGCGACGCCCAGCCAGCCGCTTGGCCTCCTCAGCCGCAAGTTGGTCGCGCAGAACGGTTACTCATGCGAGCCGCGGCGAACGTGCAAGCAGATCAGTTCGTGCGATGAGGCCCAATGGTATCTCAGCAACTGCTCCTGGGGTGGAAAGTTGGACCGCGATAGCGACGGCGTGGCATGCGAGACGCTGTGTTAATGTGCCGAGTGCGAACGGCTGCGACTAAATGACGGCCGCGTAGTGGCGGAGTTCGGCCACGGTTTTGGTGAGCCCTTGCCGTTCGAGGGTGTCGAGGTATTCCTCTGCCGTCCTAGGAGGGTTTTTCAAGCGCGCGCGACAGCGTTGCGCCGCCACAACGACCGCAGCTGTATTCAGCCCGAACTGATGGAACAGAAATTCGTCCGGATGCAGGAGCTCTAGCTGGAACTTCGCTAGGTAGTCTCGCGGAAAGTCTTTTAGATTGAAAGTGATGATGGCGTCGCAAGCCGCGTGGATGGCGGCTGCAAGAACATGTCTGTCATCACCGTCTGGGAGCTTCAGGCCTTCGATCAGGTCCTCGTAGCCTTCGACCGAGCAGTCAGGTACAGCCTGATTCATCAGCTGCTTCGTCCGCAACAACTGCTCTGGCTTAAGGTCCTTGCGGTCCTTAAGGACGTTACGAATCCATTCGTCATGAATGCGCTCGGTCCATTTCGCACGGAACAGCCCTCCCGCTGCGAGCTCCATGAGGAAGTCTCGCAGCGGGGCTGGGTACAGTGCGCAGGCGTCAAGAATGACGGTGTAACTGGACTTCCTAATAGCCCATCCCCAAGTCTTGCGCTTGGGCAGCTAGTTCGTCCATTACACGCTGACGCTCTTCCTCAGTTGACTTGCGGAACGCATCTAAATCACGGAACTTAACTCGACGATGAGTTCCTACCATGTGGAACTTCACTTTGCCCTCCTCGAGAAGTCGAACTAGATAAGGACGTGACACGTTCAGATAGTCAGCGGCTTCCTGTGTCGTCAGTTCGGCATGGATTGGGAACAGGGTAACGGCGTTACCCTGCGCCATTTCGGTCAGCAAATGATAGAGAAGATCATTCACTGCCTTAGGAAGGCGCAGCATCTCTCCCCCATCCACTTGAACGCGCAATTCAGCGCCCTCGTGTTTGGCTCTAGAAAGATGGCGGCTGGCCTGCGCAGCCAATTCGGCGTCGTCGGCCGAAGGCAATATCGGTCGTTCGAGCAGCGTTGTCATGGTCGTCTTCCCCTGTGTTCAACGGATATAGCACCGCGAATCCACAATCGCAATATCCGAAATAACCGAAACAAGTGAACGAACCGTCACCTCTTTGGTTCCCGTTCCCGCAGGTGCCGATCTTCGCTTGCCGGAGCCACGCCCCTGACGTTTCCAACTTGCCAAAAGCCGCTTATGTGGGAAGGCAGTGTGGGATGGCCCAGAGGTCAGCCCGTGAAAAGGACGTAAGTGATTGAAAACCTTGGCGCACCCGACAGGATTCGAACCTGTGACCTCTGCCTTCGGAGGGCAGCGCTCTATCCAGCTGAGCTACGGGTGCCTTCAGGATCGGTGATCCCAAAAACGAACCAGCCGGTAAACCGGCCAGCCACGGCTTCTTAGCGGAAGCAGGCGCCGGCTTCAACGGGCAAATGGAATACCGCTTGCCTCCTCAGGCGATGCCGACGACCGATGACTCCTTGAGTGGGTCGTGGAGCCGGCCGTTTCCTTCGGCCCGAACCATCCATCCACGCTTCATTGATGATCACCCCTTGATCCTTGAGATGTGTAGCTTACGGTCCCGCCGAAAGAACAGCCTGGAATCGAGGGAATTGTATGATCACAGGTGAACTACGCGCGAAAATCGAGGCCGTCTGGAACGCCTTCTGGGCGGGTGGCATCGCCAATCCGCTCGAGGTGATTGAGCAGATCACATATCTGCTTTTCATGCGCGGACTGGACGAGGCGGAGCAGCTTGAAGAAAACCGCTCGACGCGGACAGGCCAACCTATGCGGCGGCGCATCTTCAAGGATGGCAAGGACGGTATCGGCAAGGATGGAGGCATCGCTTACGACCAGATGCGCTGGTCGCGGCTGAAGAACAGCGACGCGGGCACGATGTTCAGCACCATGTCAGAACACGTCTTTCCATTCCTGCGCACCATGGCTGAGGACGGAACCGCGCACGCGACGCATATGAAGGGCGCACGCTTCACTATTCCTTCGCCGGCGCTGCTGGTGAAGGTGGTCGACCTCATCGACAAGCTGCCGATGCAGGACCGCGATACCAAGGGCGATCTATACGAATACATGCTGTCGAAGATCGCCAGCGCGGGCCAGAACGGACAGTTCCGCACGCCGCGCCACATCATCGCGCTGATGGTGGAGATGACGGCGCCGACGCCGAAGGACATCATCTGTGATCCGGCGTGCGGCACCTGCGGCTTTCTCGTCGCTGCCGGCGAATATCTGCGTAATACTCATCCTAAAATGTTCCACGACCAGGAGAGTCGCGACCATTTCCACGAGGAAATGTTCCATGGCTTCGACTTCGACCAGACGATGCTGCGCATTGGCTCGATGAACATGACGCTGCACGGAGTCGAGGATCCCGACATCCGCTACAAGGATTCGCTCAGCCAGGAGCATGCCGGCGACGAGGACCGCTACTCGCTGGTGCTGGCCAATCCGCCCTTTGCCGGTTCACTGGACTACGAGACAACCGCCAAGGATCTGCTGTCGATCGTCAAGACCAAGAAGACCGAGCTTCTTTTCATGGCGCTGTTCCTCAAGCTGTTGAAGCCCGGCGGGCGCGCGGCGGTGATTGTGCCGGACGGAGTGCTGTTCGGTTCATCCACCGCACATAAGGCGATCCGCACGATGCTGGTCGAGGACCATCGGCTCGATGGCATCGTCAAGCTGCCGTCTGGCGTGTTCCGGCCCTATGCCGGTGTCTCAACCGCGATCGTGCTGTTCACCAAGACCAATTCCGGCGGCACGGATCACGTCTGGTTCTACGACTGCCAGGCCGACGGCTTTTCACTAGATGACAAGCGCAATGCCTTGCTGCCGGGTGAGAAGCTCGGGCCGATACCTGGCCACCGTGAAGCCAGTCATTTCGTCAACTTGACCCTGACCGAGGAGGAACTGGCGAAGAACAATCTGCCCGACATCGCCGCGCGCTGGGCCGAGCGCAACGGCGCCGAGCGCGAGCGCCCACGCACGGCGCAAAGCTTCTTCGTGTCCAAGACCGAGATCGCTGCAGCCGGCTACGATCTTTCCATAAACCGTTACAAGGAGGTGGTGCACGAGGCGCAGGAGCACCGCCCGCCGAAGGAGATTATCGCCGAGCTGAAGGCCTTGGAGAAAGAGATTGCCGAGGAGCTAGAAGAATTGGAGTCGATGCTGTGACAATACATATTGCCCGCCTCGACGAGGTCTGTGAAATCAATCCCCGCATGCCCAAGTCGATCTCCGACAGCGATATCGCCTCTTTCCTTCCCATGGCGGCAGTTTCCGAGGATGGACTGATCGACTTTGAGGAGGCGCGGGCTGTTCGGGAGGTCAAGAAAGGCTATACCTACTTCGAGCGCGGCGATGTCTTGGTGGCAAAGATCACACCCTGCTTCGAGAACGGTAAGGCGGCGCGGACGAGTGCGCTAACGAAACCCTTTGGATTCGGTTCGACCGAGTTTCATGTTCTGCGTGCTGGCAACGAAGTCGATCCTTCGTATCTTTTTCACCTGATCTGGAACTCGAAGTTCCGCGAAGTCGGCGCAAACAACATGACAGGCAGCGCCGGCCAGAAACGTGTCCCGACAGACTTTCTAAGGCGCGTCGAAATCCCCCTCCCGCCACTCTCCGAACAGCGGCGGATCGCGGCGGTCCTGGACAAGGCCGACGCACTGCGCCGCAAGCGCAAGCATACCATCGAACTGCTCGACAGCTTAATGCAGTCAATCTTTCTGGAGATGTTTGGTCCTCGCTCGACCCAAAGGGCTAGTTGGACGATTACTAAGCTCGCCGATTTATGCACGTCGAGAGCCGGCATTAAGGCTGGACCGTTTGGCTCTGCGCTAAAGAAGGAAGATTACACTTCCGCAGGTTATCGCGTATATGGTCAAGAACAGGTGATTGGAGGGTCCTTAGATATTGGAGATTACTACATATCGGAAAGCAAATTTCGCTCTTTGCAATCCTGCGCTATAGCTGCCGGCGATGTGTTGGTAAGCTTGGTCGGGTCTTTTGGAAGGGTCCTGGTCGTTCCAGAGAAACACGAAGCCGGAATTATAAATCCACGACTATTACGGCTTCGACCGGATACTCGCATGGCATTGCCAATTTTTTTAAAGGGATTGCTGAGCTCACAGCACGCCCAAGCTAGCTTACAAGCAGTTAGTCGAGGTGGGACAATGGGAATATTAAACGCCGGCATTCTAAGAGAGCTTGATGTTGTTTGTCCGCCCATAACATCACAGCTCGAGTATCAACGCCGAGTTGAAAAGCTTGAATCGCTTATGGCGGCGAGCCGCCTGGCTCTGCTTCAAGTTCTCCATATCTTCTCCTCCCTTCAATCTCGCGCCTTTTCCGGCCAGCTCTAGCGATGTCCGACTCGCTGGCCGGCAGTGATTGGACCGATCGCGAGATTGACCTGATCGTCGCCGACTATTTCGACATGCTGTCGCTGGAGCTGACGGGCCGTCCCTTCGTGAAGGCGCAGCGCAACGCGCAGCTTCAGGAGTTGATTGGCCGCAGCCGCGGTTCGATCGAATTCAAACACCAGAATATCAGCGCGGTGCTCTATCGGCTCGGCATGCAATGGATCGCCGGCTACAAGCCAATGGCCAACTTCCAGCGTGCGCTAGTCGACGGCGTCGAGCGCCATATCGCCGGCGACCCGGCGCTCTTCGAGAACCCAATAGCGACAGCGTCCGCACTCGGCTTGCTCGAGCCTCAACCAATCTTCTTCGAGGCGCCGCCTGTCACGGATTTCGAAGCGGGGCCGCCCGTGCTGGGGCGGATCGTCCGGAGGTTCGATCCTGCGCTCCGGGACGCTCGCAATCGACAACTGGGCAACGACGGAGAGGAGCGCGTCTTCTTTGCCGAACAGTCAGGCTTGCGTGTGGCAGGGCGCGACGATCTTGCCCGAAAGGTGCGTTGGGTATCAGTGGAGGATGGCGATGGCGCCGGCTATGACATCCGCTCGTTCGATCCGGCCGGCCGCGAGCGGCTGATCGAGGTGAAGACCACGAAGGGTCACAAGCAGACCCCGTTTCTGCTTTCGGAGAACGAACGGGCCTTTTCAGAGGAGCGGCCAGATGCTTTCCGGCTTGTGCGACTGTTCGATTTCGCCCGCCAACCGCGTGCGTTCGAACTCACCCCACCGCTCGACAGATCTGTGTTGCTCAAGGCTGCTATCTGGCGGGCAGAGTTCTAACGCGGCTCAGTATTTGAATCTGCTTGCGAATTCTTTCCGCTACCGTAGTTTTCAGCCATGTCCAACTTCGCCTTCCTCGCTGCCGAGTTTCCTATTGTCCACGAGGCGGCGGTTGAGGCCGAGCGGCAGGCGGCGGTATCGCCGACGGCTGCGGCGTTCTTCGCCGGCAAGACGGTCGAGCTCGCGGTCAAATGGGCGTTTCGCGCTGACCCCGGTCTGAAGCTACCCTATCAGGATAACATCTCAGCGTTGCTGCATGAGCCGAGCTTTCGCCGCGCCGCGGGTGAAGCGGTGTTCGCCAAAGCAAAATTCATCAATACGTTGCGCAATCGCGCCGTGCACGAGGAGAAGACGATCCGTCGAGGCGATGCAGCGGGCGCGGTAAAAGAGCTTTTCCACGTCTGCTTCTGGCTGGCTCGCACCTATGCTCGAAAGAACACGCCTGCGGATGGGCTGGCGTTTGACGCATCGGTTCTGTCGCGGCGGGACGAGACACTGAAGAAAGCCTTCGCGCATCTGAAGGCGCAGCAGGAGTTGCTCGACGCGAAGAACGGCGAGCTGACCAAGCTGCTTTCAGACAAACAGAACCTCGACGCCGAATTGCAGCGCCTGCGCGCCGAGGTGGCGGCGGCCCGCCGTGCGGCCGAGGCGACGCCTTCCGCGCATGACTACAACGAGGCTGAAACCCGCGACCGCTACATCGACCTGTTGCTGCGCGAGGCCGGTTGGGCGCTGGACAGGCCGGAAGATCTTGAGTTCCGCGTCGAGGGCATGCCGAACAACGAGGGCGTCGGCTTTGTCGACTATGTTCTGTGGGGCGCCGACGGCAAGCCGCTCGGCCTTGTCGAGGCCAAGCGCACGCGCAAGGATGCCCGGCAGGGTCAGCAGCAGGCTAAGCTCTACGCCGACCGCCTGGAAGCGCGCTATGGCCAGCGGCCTGTCATCTTTTATTCGAACGGCTATGAGCACTGGATCTGGGACGATCAGACATATCCACCGCGCCAGATTGGCGGCTTCTACAAGCGGGACGAGTTAGAATTGATCATCCAACGCCGCGCAAGCCGCAAGTCGATAAGCTCAGAGGCGATCAATCGCCGCATAATCGAGCGTCCATATCAGCACCGAGCCGTCAGGGCTATTGCACGTAGCTTTGAAAAGGATGGCGAGCGGAAGGTGCTGCTGGTAATGGCGACCGGCTCAGGCAAGACGCGCACAGTTATCGCGCTGGTCGACCTGCTAATGCGCGCCGGTTGGGTGAAGCGCGTGCTGTTCCTCGCCGACCGCGTCGCACTGGTCAACCAGGCGGGAGGCGCGTTCAAGGCGCATCTGCCGGACTCAGCGCCCGTCAATCTCGTCACCGAACGGACCAGCGAGGGCCGCGTCTTTCTGTCGACCTACCCGACGATGATGAACTTGATCGACGGAAAGGCCGACGAAAAGCGCAAATTTGGCCCGGGTCACTTCGACCTGATCGTCATTGATGAGGCGCATCGCTCTGTCTACCAGCGCTACCGAGCGATCTTCGAATATTTTGACAGCTTCCTCGTCGGGCTGACGGCGACGCCCAAGGACGAGATCGACCACAACACCTATTCGCTATTCGATCTCGAAGACGGTGTGCCGACCGATGCCTACTCGCTAGACGAGGCAGTGGCCGATGGCCATCTGGTGCCGCCCAAGGCGATTTCCGTGCCGCTGAAAATTGTGCGTTCAGGCCTGCGCTACGACGATCTGAGTGATGAGGAGAAAGACCGTTGGGATATGCTGGAATGGGGCGAGGAGGAGATCCCCGACAGCGTCGATGCCGCGGAGGTCAATAAGCGGCTGTTCAACACGGACACCGGCGATCTCGTTGTCGCGCACCTGATGACCAACGGCATCAAGGTCGAAGGTGGCGACCGCCTCGGCAAGACCATCATCTTCGCCAAGAACCAGGCACATGCGTTGTTCATCGAGGCGCGATTCAACGCGGCCTATCCGAACCTCGCCGGCCACTTTGCCCGCGTCATTACCTATGAAAGCGGCGCGTACGCGCAGACACTGATCGACGATTTTTCGAAGAAGACGAAGGCGCCTCACATCGCTATCTCGGTCGACATGCTCGATACGGGCATCGACGTCCCCGAAGTGGTCAATCTTGTCTTCTTCAAGCAGGTGCGCTCAAAAACGAAATTCTGGCAGATGATGGGGCGCGGCACCCGGCTTTGTCCGGACCTTTTCGGACCTGGCCAGGACAAGGAATTCTTCCGTGTTTTCGACTACTGCCAGAATCTCGAATTCTTCGGCGCCAATCCGGAACTGAAGGAAGCAAGCTCTGCGAAATCGCTGTCTGAACGGCTGTTTGCGGCGCGGCTCGATCTGGTGCGTGCGCTCGATGAAAAGAAACAAAGGTCCGATGGCCTGGCTGAGGATCCTACGCCTTTCAAGGTCCCGGACGGTGTCGCCGCGCCGCCGACCGAGGAGGATATCAGAACCGATGCAGTTGACGTTCTGCGCGACACCGTAGCTGGGTTGAATCTGGACAACTTCATTGTGCGCCAACGTCGTCGCGCGGTGGACAAGTACCAGAAGCCGGAAGCCTGGATTGCGATCGACGACGAGAAGCGAAAGGAACTCGTTGACGAGATTGCACCTCTGCCGTCGGCGAAGCAGTTCGGAACCGAGGAAGCCAAACGGTTCGACCTGTTGATGTTCTCGCTGCAGCTCGCGCTGCTGAAGGGCTCCAGGCGCTTCAGCACCTTGAAAAAGCAACTCCTCGAGATCGCGTCAGCGCTGGAGGACCAGACTGGCATTCCGGCAATTGCTCATCAGGCCGCCTTGATCGAGGAGATTCAGACGGACATCTGGTGGGAAGGCGTCAGCGTTCCTTTGCTAGAGCTGGTCCGTTTACGGCTGCGTGATCTCGTCCAGCACATCGAGAAGGGCCGGAAAGCGATGGTCTATTCCGATTTCGCCGACGAGATCGGCGAGGGCCTGGAAATCGACCTGCCCCAAGTAGGCGAAGCCGACTTCGCTCGCTTCAAGCAAAAGGCACGCCACTTTCTCAGGAAGCATGAGGACCATCTCGTCCTGCACAAATTGAAACAGGGAAAGCCGCTAACGATTCGCGACCTAGCCGAGCTGGAGAAGATGCTGCTCGACGCCGGCATTGGTGACACCAGCGACATCGAACGTGCCCGAGAGACGAGCCATGGCTTCGGTCGCTTTGTGCGTTCATTGGTTGGACTAGACCGCGCAGCCGTTTCAGAGGCCTTTGGCGAGTTCCTGTCTGCGGGCACAGCGTCTGCCGCACAGATCGAGTTCGTAGGCATGATCATCGAGCACCTGACCGACCAGGGCACGATGGATCCAAGCCTGCTCTATGAGCCGCCCTTCACCGACGTCGCGCCTACTGGACCTGAGCAGGTCTTTGACGAGGACCGTGTGATGAGGCTCGTCAACCGCATCCGCGAAATCAGCGACACCGCAGTAGCAGCCTTGGGATAGACACCGTCCCGTCCGGCGCCACCGCCTGCTCATTCGGTCACGGTAAGCACCGCCTTGCCGCTGATGCTGCGCTGCCGCAGCGCGTCGAGGGCTTGGCCGACGTCCCGCCACGGCACGGTCAGGACCACACGCGTTTCGAGCCGGCCGGCTGCGATCAGCGCGAGCAGCGAGGCGATGTCAGCGCCAACCTCCGGACCGGAGGCGTAGTAGGCGAAGGTCTGCAGCCGAGCGCCTTCGTGCCCCGGAACGAACTGGCGGAAGCCGATGGGCGTGAGTTCGCCGCTGCTCGAGCCGAACATGACGACTGTCCCGCCGGGCGCGATCCGTTCGATCGCGTGGGCGAGGCTATCGCCGCCCACCGATTCGGTAATCAGCGAGAACAGTCCTTCGGTCAGCTCGATCGTTTCGACGACCCGCTCGGCTCCGAGGCCGCGGAGATCGTCGGCATGCCGTTCAGCGGCGACCGCCACCACCGACGCGCCCTGCTGGCGGGCGATCTGGATCTGGAAACGGCCGACCGCGCCGCTTGCGCCGGTAATCAGGACCCGCTGGCCGGCCAGGTCGCCGCCGAGGCGCAGGGTCCGCAGCGCGGTCGTGCCCGCGACCGGAACAGTGGCGGCGGAGACAAAGCTGACGTCGTCCGGCAGGACGGCGAGGTGGTCGGTCGGAACGGCGACCCGTTCGGCCCACCCGGCCTCGTCGACCAGAGCCGCAACCCGGGCGCCGACGGCCGGCCCGGAGCCGTCGGCCGCGGCGCGCTCGACAATTCCGGCGACGTCCTGGCCAGGCACCCAGCCGTTCGGACGGATGTTGAGCAAGCGCAGTTCGCCGCGGTTCAGCGAGACTGCCCGGACCGAGACCAGCGCCTCATGCGGGGCGGGCTCGGGCTCACCAAGCTCGGCGAGCCGCAACCCGGTGGCGCTGTCGGAAGATGTGACCAAGGCGAGCATTGGTATCGTCCCTTCTTGCTGCGTGGCGGACGCCAGCCTGTTTTCGTGCGCCGGGCTTGTTGGTCCGACGTTCAGAACGCAAGCAGGGCATGACTAAATGGAAGTCCGCCTGTCGGCTTCTGAGTTACTCATCCCTAAACTATCGACTTTCCTGTTTGAGTAATTTAGATATCTTGGCAGTCGATCGCTAAAAACAGTCAATGTGAGACAGCCGCTCCGCTACCCCTGGCCTTTCGATCCGGATGACGTCCTCGCCCCGGCAATCGCCGTGCGCGTTGACGTTACCGAAACCGGGGCGGAGGTGCCGGACCACCACCACCGCAAGGGGCAACTCGTCTTCGCGCTGGGCGGCGGCGTCACATGTCGCGTCCCCAGCGGTCTGTGGATGGTGCCGCCGCATTGCGCGGTGTGGATTCCCGGCGACATGGAGCACAGCAATATCGCGACCGCCAATGCCCGGATTTTCTTCGTCTATATCGAACCGGGAGCTGCCGACCTGCCGGACCGGTGCTGCACGCTTTCGATCACGCCGTTGCTGCGCGAGCTCATCATAGAGCTGACGGATCGCGTTGAGGACGATGACGCGAGGGGCGAGCTCCTGACCAGGGCTCTGCTCACCGAACTGCCGCGCATGCCTGTCCAGCAGCTGCATTTGCCGATCTCGTCCGAGCCGCGCTTGAGGCGCATCGCGGCGGCGTTGGCGCAAGATCCTGCCGATCGCAGCACCCTGGCGGAATGGGCCAGTCGCGTCGCGCTCAGCGAGAGCAGTCTCGCACGTCTCGTGGTGAAGGAGACAGGGCTGACCTTCGGGCGCTGGCGCCAGCAACTGCACCTGATCGTCGCAATGCGCGAGCTGGCCTCCGGCGCCAGCGTGCAGCAGGTTTCGGCCGATCTCGGTTACGAATCGGTCACCGCCTTCATCACCATGTTCAAGAAAGCGCTTGGCAAGCCGCCGGCAAAGTATCTCAGCAGTGTCGCGCAAAACGGCGGCTCTGCGTTTGTCGCCTGAACCCGCACGCGGTCAACACTCGGACTTCAACTATCACTGCTCCTCGGCATACAGCAGCCGCGTCTTTGCCTCGGAGGTCGGCAACAGGCTGCGCTGGATCAGCGCCTCGACGTGGTCGTTGCGCTGGCGCGCGCTGTCGGCGCCCATCACCACGATGATCAGCCTGTGCCCCTCCGCATTATAGGAGGTGACGATGTTGAAGCCCGAAGCCCTGATGTAGCCGGTCTTGATGCCGTCGACCCCGCGCACCCGGCCGAGCATGTCATTGTGGCCCCGCACCAGCCTGCCGCGGAACATGAAGTCGCTTTCAGAGAAATAGTGGAAATGCTGCGGGAAGCGGGCGTGCAGCGCCATGCCGAGCACCGCCATGTCGCGCGCGCTCGTGTGCTGGTCGCCGTCCGGCAGGCCCGAGGCGTTGCGGAACACGGTGCTGCTCATGCCGATCTGGCGCGCCTTGGCGGTCATCATGCCGGCGAACGCCTCTTCGCTGCCGCCGAGATATTCGGCAACGGCGACCGCCACGTCATTGGCCGATTTGACGATGATGGCGCGGATCGCCGAATCGACGTCGATGGTCTCGCCGCGCCTGAACCGCAGCTTGGTCGGCGGCTGCCGGGCGGCGTTGTCCGACACCGGGATTTGCGTCTCCTTGCTGATGCGGCCCTGGTCCAGCGCCTCGAACAGGAGGTAGAGCGTCATCATCTTGGTCAGCGACGCCGGATAGCGCGGCGCCGTCGAGTTGACCTCGAACAGCGTCTTGCCGGTGCCGGCATCGATGACCATGGCGGCATATTTCTGCGGCGGCGCCGGTACCGCCAGCACGCTGTCGGGCGGCGTGACAGTCGTGCAGCCGGCAGCAAACAGCAGCAGCGCCAGCACAGCGACGCATTTGTGGATGGACGAAAAGAACCGGAAGGCGGACAAGTCAGTTCCGAAGGCAGGCAGTTTCTGAGACGAGGCGAAGCTATCTTAACGCAAAGGCACAGTCCATTTGGTTAATATCGGTCTGGCCCTCGAACGGTGCCCTGTCCACAGGCCGACGTGGCGCCGCCTGATGTGAATTGCCGGCCACCGCGCTTGCGCAACCGGCGGCGAGTGGGCTTTGCTGGCGCCGACAGAATCGGGCCGCCAGAATCGGGCTGAATCGGTAGGTGCACATGGATACGGTCACGATCACGGCGAAGGGCATTTCGGTATCGGTCGATCTTGCCGTCGGCCATCTCGCCGACATGACGGTCGATATCGATGGCCGCCGGCTGAAGCCGCTGCATCGCGCACCCTGGGTCGGCGAGCCGCGCGAGATGCTGCCGAAAGACCTGCCCGAAGGGACGGTCCACCTGTCCGGCGATTTCCTCTGCGCACCCTTCTCGATCAGCGACGTCGAAGCGGCACCTTTGCATGGCTGGCCGGCAAATAGTCGCTGGGACGTCGTCGACAGCGCGGCAACCGCCGACGGCTGGCGCGCCGTCTTCCGCCTGCAGCGCCCGGTCATGGGCGCAACCGTCGACAAGATCCTGACCTTGCGCGACGATCATCCCTTTCTCTATCAGGAGCACGTCTTTTCCGGCGGCGCCGGCGCCATTCCCGTCGCCCACCACCCGATGACGGTGATGACGGCCGGCGGCAGGCTAGCGTTCTCGCCGAAGCGCCTTGCCGCAACGCCGAGTGAGGCGCCGGAGCCCGATCCGGCCCGCGGCCGCTCGTTGCTCGCCTACCCGGCGCGAACCGCCGACCTGACGCGCTTTCCCGCTGCCGACGGCGGCACGATTGACCTGACCACCTATCGCATGGACCAGCTGCGTGAGGACTTCGTCACGCTGGTCGAAGCCGACCATGGCGGACCGGGCTGGACGGCGCTGGCGCGCCAGGCGGAAGCCGACCTCGTGCTGGTGCTGAAGAACCCGGCCGAACTGCCGGTCACCATGCTGTGGGTCAGCAATGGCGGGCGCGACTATGCGCCGTGGAGCGGCCGCCACCGCGGCGTGCTCGGCATCGAGGACGGCCGCACGGCCGTCGGCCACGCCGCATCGCTCGGCGACAATTGGCTGAAGCGCGAAGGCGTGGCGACCGCCTTTGCCCTTTCCGAAGGGCGCCGCTTTTCGTTCCGCCATGTCATCGGCGCGCTGCCTTGGCCATCCGGCGAGCCGCCGCACGACGTCACGACCTCGCCGGGCCGCATGCGCATCCTGGCGGCTGACGGTGCCGTGCGCGACATCGGCTTCGACGGCGATTTCCTGCGGATCGGTCAATCCAGGCCCGATTGAAGGCTTGGCACAATCCGGCGTTTGAAATTTCCGAAAACTGCCGCCAAAATGCGCCAGAACCACCGTAAGGGGGCCAATGTCAGAAATCGCCCATATCGCTGCTGCCATTTTCAAGCGCGCCGGCAAGGCGCCGCGCTTCATCGTTGCCATTGCCGGTCCGCCCGGCGCCGGCAAGTCGACATTGTCGGCAGGCTTGCACGACCTGCTGCCGGAAGGCACGGCGGAAGTCGTGCCGATGGATGGCTTCCATTACGATGACGTCGTTCTCGATCGACGCGGCCTTCGCGCGCGAAAAGGTGCTCCGGAAACCTTTGATTTTGCCGGCTTCGAAGCGCTGCTGAAGCGCATCCGCGCCGGCGAGCCGGATATCGCCATCCCGGTCTTCGACCGCAGCATGGAGCTGTCGCGCGCCGCCGCTGCAATTGTCGCCGCCGACACCAAATTCATCCTGGTCGAAGGCAATTATCTGCTGCTCGACGAGGAACCCTGGACGCGGCTGGCGCCGCTGTTCGACTTCTCGATCTTCGTCGATGTGCCGCGCGCCGAGCTCGAGCGCCGACTGCTGGCGCGATGGCACGAGCACGGCCGCTCCGACGAGGACGCGCGCGCCTGGATCGCCTCTAACGATATGCCGAACATCGACCGCGTGCTTGCCCGTCGGCGGCCCGCCGACCTGGTGGTCGGCGACCTGGCCTGACTTGCAAGGAACCGCCCGGCCGGAACCTTGACAGTTTCAGGCCGTTATCCCGGACACGGCAATTGTGCCCATGAGGGAACCGTTCGATGGAAACCATGGCAAGAAAGCCTGCGCCCGCCAAGGGCAGGGCAACACGATCAAAAGCCACTCGAGTGAAAACCAGCGCCGGCCCGGCAGCAGCGGCCCGCTCCAAGGATGCGGCAAAGCCCAGCTTTGGCAAGGCGGTGCCGAAAAAGGTGATGCCTGCCGCGGCCAAAGCCGCTGCACCCAAGCCCAAAAGATCGGCAAGCAGCAGAGGATCGATCGCAGGCAGCGCAATGCGCACTGTTAAAGCAACGGCCAATGTCGCCGCCGGTGCCGTGCTTGCCACCGCCAAAGGTGCGGCGTCGCTTGCTGCTTCCGTAGTCGGCAAGGGCGGCTCAAAGCCCCGGACCAAGGCAAAATAGCCGAGCGGAATCGACGTAAGATCAGTTTCTGGCCGGAATGGTGAGGCCCCTCTGCACCGCCGGTCGGGCGAGGCCACGCTCCAGCCATGCGCCCACGCTGGGGAAATCGTCGAAACCGACGAGTTCCCGCGCCTCGTAGAAGCCGATCAGATTGCGCACCCACCCAAGCATCGAAATATCGGCGATGGTGTAATCGTCGCCCATGATCCAGCTGCGGCCCTTGAGCCTCGTTTCGAGGACGCCGATCAGCTCGCGACTCGTCGCGATAACGTTCCAGCGGGCGCTTGTCGGCGATTTCGCGCCCGGCGAATTTGTGGAAGAATCCGACTTGGCCGAACATCGGCCCGATCGAAGCCATCTGGAAGAACACCCACTGGATCGTCTCATAACGCAGCGTCGCGTCTGCCGGGACCAGCTTGCCGGTCTTGTCGCTGAGGTAAAGCAGGATGGCGCCGGATTCGAACAAGCCGATCGGCTTGCCGCCCGGGCCGTCCGGATCGATCATCGCCGGTATCTTGCCGTTCGGGTTCAAAGACAGGAATTCCGGGGTCCAGCTCTCGTTCTTGCCGATATCGACGGCATGCGGCTCGTAAGGCAGGCCAAGTTCCTCCAGCGCGATCGATATCTTCACCCCGTTCGGCGTCGGAAACGAATAAAGCTGGATGCGGTCGGGGTGGCTCGCCGGCCAGCGTCTGGCAATCGGAAACGCGGACAGATCGGTCATCGAAACTCCTGGTAGGGACCGCGCCGAGCGGCACGGTCATGGCGGGTCGCAGAGAGTTAGGCGCGACGCCTGGCGCGATCAATATGCGCATGGAAAGTTGCGCCGGCCCCGGTGAAGGACCGCAAGGGGTGCGGTCACACGGCCTTGACCGCCAGCACCGCATTGGTGCCGCCGAAAGCGAAGCTGTTGCTGATCGCGGTGCGCACGGTGCGTTCGCGCGCCACGTTCGGCGTGATGTCGAGATCGCAGTCGGCGTCGGCTTCCCGATAATTGGCGGTCGGCGGCACGATGCCTTCGCGGATCGCCATCACGCAGGCGATCATTTCCAGCGCGCCGGAGGCGCCGAGGCAGTGGGCGTGCATCGATTTGGTCGAGGACACCGAAAGCTTGTAGGCATGGCCGCCGAACACGCGTTTGATCGCCGCCGTCTCGATCTGATCGTTGGCCTTGGTGCCGGTGCCATGCGCGTTGAGATAGTCGACGTCCTCGGGATTGAGCCCGGCATCGACGAGGCAGAAGCGCATCGCCGCCTCAGGCCCTTCGATGGTTGGCGCGACGATATCGGAGGCGTCGGCGGAAAGGCCGACGCCGGCGATTTCGGCAAGGATGGCGGCGCCGCGCGCCATGGCATGCTCATATGTTTCCAGCACCACCATGCCGGCGCCTTCGCCGAGCACGAGCCCCTGGCGGTCGGCCGAAAACGGCCGGCAGGTGTCCGGCGACAATACCCGCAGGGCCTCCCAGCCCTTGAGGACGCCCCAGACCAGCGGCGCATCGGTGCCGCCGGCGACCATGACGTCGGCCCGGCCGAGCCTGATCTGATCGACCGCCGAGGCAATGGCGTGGTTGGATGACGAGCAGGCAGAGGTGATGCCGAACACCGGCCCGCGCAGACCAAGATTCATGCTGACATGGCCGGCTGCAGCGCCCGGCATTACTTTCGGGACGGTGAAGATGCCGGCGCGGTTCTTGCCTTCGAGCAGGATGGCGCGATAGTTCTCTTCGATTGCCTCCCAGCCGCAGACGCCGACGCCGACGATGGTGCCCATCCGGTAGGTGTTGGCCGCGTGCGGGTTCAATCCCGCCTGCTGTGCCGCCTCCCGCGCGGCGATCGTCGCCAGAAGGCTGAAGCGGTCCATCGACACGACCTGCTTGCGGTCGATGCCGTGCTCGGGAAGCGCCTTGATTTCGCAGCCGACCTTGACCTTCAGATCATGCAGCAGCGGATTGTCGATCGCGCCGATTGCCGAACGGCCGGCGCGCATTTCATTCCAGATTGCCGATGCATTGGTGCCGAGCCCGCATAATCCGCCGATGCCCGTGATGACGACGCGCTTGTGCATTCAGTCAGGCTTTTTTCGCGATCAGCGCGCGAACCGCCTCGACCATGTCGCCGACATTCTTCAGATTGCTCCAGGCATCGACAGTGTTCATCTCGATTTCGATGCCATACTCTTCCTCGAGATCGAAGATGATCTCCGTCAGTTCCAGCGAATGGATGCCAAGGGCGGTCAGTTCGGTACTGGTGGTGATTTCCTCGCCGCCCGGCTCGGCATGAGCCTTGATCTTGGCGATGATATCGTTTGCCAGCTGGTCAGCCATTCGGTTTCTTCCCCAACTCTGTCGTTTCCCGACGCCAACTGATCAGCGCCCCTTTTGTCCTCGATTACGTCGTCATCGTCGCCTTTTACCCCCGCCAGGCGCCGGTGACCGTACCAAGGTGGCTCCCTCTATAGAAACCGAAACGCTGTCAAGCAACAAGCTATATATCGACAAAGCCGCCGCAGTGCTTAACGTTGGTGTCGTGGATACGATCGCATATAGCTTGACTTCAGTGCCGCCGGCCCAGCGTGTTGCCGGCGTCGCGCGGCTTGGCTGCGACTGGAACGGAGGCCGCACGCGTCTTCGGCGTCTGTACCAGGACGGTTCGGCCAAGATCCGCATGCCGGCGGTCTCGGCCGATCCGCTCGAAGCCGTCCTGATCAACACCGCCGGTGGGCTGACCGGTGGCGACCGTCTCGCCTGGGAGGTCGATGTCGGTGCCGGCGCCTCCGCAACCATAACAACGCAGGCCTGCGAGAAAATCTATCGCGCCGCATCCGACCGCGCCGAAGTGCGGGTGCAGCTGACTGTCGGCGAAGACGGCCACATTGCCTGGCTGCCACAGGAAACCATCGTCTTCGACCGCTCGGCCTTTGCCCGCAGCCTTGACGTGGAGCTTGCCACCGGAGCCGAGGCGCTGATCCTGGAGGCTACCGTCTTCGGCCGCCTGGCCATGGGTGAACGGGCTTCGCAAGGCCATTTCCACGACCGCTGGCGCGTCCGCCAGGACGCGGCGCTGGTCCATGCAGAGGAGTTCCGCATCGGCCCGGACATTGCGGCGACCTTGAACCGTCCCGCAGCGGCCGGCGGTGCCGTCGCCGTGGCGACGCTGCTGATGCTGTCGCCACGGGCAGAGGCTTTGCTCGAGCCGGCCCGGGGCATAGTCGGCGGCCAGGGCGGCGTCAGTTTCTGGAGCGTGCGGAAATCTGGCAAGCTTCTTGCGAGGCTGTTCGCTGAGGACGGCTACCAGCTCCGCAAGCGGCTGGTGCCGCTTGTCGAATTGCTCAACGGACGGGCGGGCCTGCCCAAATTATGGTCACTCTGATTTCGATTGTGCCACCGCAGGAAAAAGCATGAATCTGACGCCGAGGGAGAAAGACAAGCTGCTGATCGCCATGGCGGCGATCGTGGCCCGCAAGCGGCTCGAACGCGGCGTCAAGCTCAATCATCCGGAAGCGATCGCGCTGATCACCGATTTCGTCGTCGAGGGTGCCCGCGACGGCCGCGCGGTCGCCGAGCTGATGGAGGCCGGCGCCCATGTCGTCACCCGGGCCCAGGTGATGGAAGGCATTGCAGAAATGATCCACGATGTGCAGGTCGAGGCGACGTTTCCAGACGGCACCAAGCTGGTGACCGTGCACGAGCCGATCAGATAACACCGGCAAGGAGAGGAAAATGCTTGAGCTGCGTCCCAACTGCGAGTGCTGCGACAAGGATCTGCCGCCCGATGCGACGGATGCGGTGATCTGCACCTTCGAATGCACCTTTTGCGCCGACTGCGCACAAAACGTGCTCGGCGGCGCCTGTCCGAATTGCGGCGGCAACTTCTCGGCCCGCCCGATCCGTCCGGCAGCGCTGCTGAAGAAATATCCGGCCTCCACCAAGCGCGTCCTCAAGGCAGAGGGCTGCGCTCCGGCCCGCAAGGCGGCGTGAGAGGTACTCGAAGATGGAAGGTACGCCGATGATCCCCGCTACGATGAAACGCTCAACGCTGTCGGCGGTCCTGCTGCTGGCGGCAGCAATGCCAGCCTATGCCCATGTCGGCGTCGGCACGGTTTGGTCCTTCACCGCCGGCTTCTCCCACCCGCTCTCCGGCCTCGATCACATGACGGCGATGATTGCCGTCGGGCTATGGGCGGCGCTCAAGGGCGACAAAGCGATCTGGGCATGGCCGCTGGCCTTCGTAAGCGTCATGCTGGCCGGCGGCGTGCTCGGCATGCTGCATGTGCCGACGCCTTTCGTCGAGCCGGCGATACTGGCGTCCGTCGTGGCACTCGGGCTGCTGGTTGCGCTCGCCGTCGATCTTCCTGTCTCGGCCGGCGTCGCCGTCATCGGCCTGTTCGCTCTGTTCCACGGCTATGCCCATGGCACCGAGGTGCCTGAAAATGTCGGCGGACTCGGCTATATGGCGGGCCTTGCCGTTGCCACGGCACTGCTCCACGCCGTCGGCATCGCGGCCGGTCTCGGCCTCGGCTGGCGCTTCCGCGGGCTTGCCCGCGCCGCTGGCGCCGCTTGTGCCGCGATTGGCGCCGGCCTCGCTTTCGGCGTCGTGTGAGGCCGCGATGATCCCAGGTGAAATCATCACGGCAAGCGGCGAGATCGAACTGAACAAGGGTCTGGCGACGGTCACCTTGAAGGTAGCCAACAGCGGCGACCGGCCGATCCAGGTAGGCAGCCATTATCATTTCTTCGAGACCAATGAGGGACTGAGATTCGATCGCGACAAGGCCCGCGGCATGCGCCTCGACATCGCTGCCGGCACCGCCATGCGTTTCGAGCCCGGCCAAGAGCGCGACGTTACCCTGGTGCCGTTCGGCGGCAAGCGCGAGGTCTACGGATTTCAGCAGAAGATCATGGGCGCGCTGTGAGATCGAAGGCGTCGAGCAGTTTCGGCTCAGCCGGGCGGCTTGGCCGCCGCATAGATGACGACCTTTCCCGGATCGTCGAATTCCACCGCCAGAACGTCCTCGGTTTGCACTCGCCGCGAATCGATGGCGTTGAACAGCAATGCGTTCGCTTCGATCTCCTTGCGCAGCTCGGCGATGTCGTCCCGATGTTGCCTGACCTTGTTTTCGATCGCCGGCGGCGGGCCGCCTTCGGTGCGCGCGGCATCGGTAAGAAACACGATATCGACCTTGTCGAGCTTGGATGTCTTGCGCACGGCGGCGATGTTTTCACGCGTGCGGTCGATCGCCGAACTGACCTTGCCGGCTTCCGCATTTGTCTGGGCCTCTTCCTGGCCGACCTCCGAGCCGACGATCCGGTTGACGGTCTCGGCGCTGTCGAGGCTCTGCGCGTTCAGCGCGGCGTGCGGAATGCTGGCTGCCAGAAACGCGGTCGCGGCAATCCCATGCAGCCATCTGGTGTCGGAGAAGGTGGTGATCGCCATCGCTCGTTCTCAGGGTCCTTTTCGAGGCTCGTGTCAGGGCGACAGGACCGAAACGTAACGTCCCCCGTGAAGGTTCCCTTTGCGATGCGGCGGGCTGGCCGGGCGCCGGCCCGCCGCCTCGTCTCGTCAGCTCGCTTTCTTGGTGATCAGCGTCAGCGCGCCATTGGTGCTCATGCTGGCGGCGATCACCTGCGCCGAGGTGAGCCCCTTGGCTTCGAGCGCGGATTTGACCTGCGGTGTCGCGTCGATCGAGCCGCGCAGTTTCTGCAGGTCGGCATCGCTGCGCTTGGCGATCACCTCGTTGACCTTGGCTTGAGTGTCCGCGGGCAGATCCTTAATATCGACGACGTTGATCGCCTGGATGGTGGGCGCCTGCGGCTGCGCCCCGGGCGCGGCAGGAGCAGGCGCAGCCGGCGCCGGACTGGGCTGCTGCGTAGGCTGTTGCTGGGCGCTGGCGGCGGTTGCGAGCACCAGCGTGGCGGCGGCTGCCAGAAGGGTCGTTTTGCGCATGGATGTTCCTTTCCATCGATTGGCAAATGGTCGTTTTGGGGTGGCCCGGCCACCTCAAACGCTAAATGGGATCGGAAAGTGTCGCTCAGCGGGTCATTGCGTGACCATAGGATGGCGGCAATGTGGGGCCCGGCTTCGACAAGCGGTATTTTCGGGCTGTATTTCGGGAGCAATTGCTGATGGCTAAAATCACCCGCGCCGCCTATGCGCAGATGTACGGCCCGACCGTCGGCGACAAGGTCCGGCTCGCCGACACCGAGCTGTTCATCGAGGTCGAAAGGGATCTCACTCTTCACGGCGAGGAGGTGAAGTTCGGCGGCGGCAAGGTCATCCGCGACGGCATGGGCCAGAGCCAGGTGTCGCGCGCGCAAGGCGCGGTCGACACCGTCATCACCAATGCGTTGGTCGTCGATGCCACCGCCGGTATCGTCAAGGCAGATATCGGCCTCAGGGACGGCCGTATCGCCGCGATCGGCAAGGCCGGCAATCCGGATACCCAAGGCGGCGTCACCATCATCATCGGTCCCGGCACCGAGATAATCGCCGGCGAGGGCAAGATCCTGACCGCCGGCGGCTTCGACGCGCATATCCACTTCATCTGCCCGCAGCAGATCGAGGAAGCGCTGATGTCGGGCATCACCACCATGCTCGGCGGCGGCACCGGCCCGGCGCACGGCACGCTGGCCACCACCTGCACGCCTGGGCCGTGGCATCTGGCGCGCATGATCCAGTCTTTCGACGCCTTCCCGATGAATATCGGCCTGTCGGGCAAGGGCAACGCGTCGCTGCCTGCCGCGCTTGAGGAGATGGTGCTCGCCGGCGCCTGCTCGCTGAAGCTGCACGAGGACTGGGGCACGACGCCGGCTGCAATCGACTGCTGCCTGTCGGTCGCCGACGATTACGACGTGCAGGTGATGATCCACACCGACACGCTGAACGAGTCCGGCTTCGTCGAAAACACGGTCGCGGCGATCAAGGGCCGCACCATCCATGCCTTCCACACCGAAGGCGCCGGCGGCGGCCACGCGCCTGATATCATCAAGGTCTGCGGCCTGCCTAACGTCATTCCGTCCTCGACCAACCCGACCCGCCCCTACACGGTCAACACGCTGGCCGAACATCTCGACATGCTGATGGTCTGTCACCATCTGTCGCCGTCGATCCCCGAAGATATCGCCTTTGCCGAAAGCCGCATCCGCAAGGAAACCATCGCCGCCGAAGACATTCTGCACGACATCGGCGCCTTCTCGATCATCTCGTCGGACAGCCAGGCCATGGGCCGTGTCGGCGAAGTGGCGATCCGCTGCTGGCAGACCGCCGACAAGATGAAGCGCCAGCGCGGTTCGCTGCCGCAGGAGACCGGCGACAACGACAATTTCCGCGTCCGCCGCTACATCGCCAAATACACCATCAATCCGGCCATCGCGCATGGCCTGTCGAAGGACATCGGCTCGGTGGCGGTGGGAAAACGCGCCGACCTCGTGCTGTGGAATCCGGCCTTTTTCGGCGTCAAGCCGGACATGGTGCTGATCGGCGGCATGATCGCCGCCGCCCCGATGGGCGATCCCAACGCCTCGATCCCGACGCCGCAGCCGATGCATTACCGGCCGATGTTCGGGGCCTACGGCAAGGCGATGACCAATTCGTCGGTAACCTTCGTTTCGAAGGCCGCGCTCGACGCCGGCCTGCGCGGCAGGCTCGGCGTCGACAAGCAGATGGTCGCGGTCGAAAACACCCGCGGCGGCATCGGCAAGCATTCGATGGTGCTCAATGACGCCACGCCGCATGTCGAGGTCGACCCCGAAACCTATGAGGTCCGCGCCGACGGCGAACTCCTGACCTGCGAGCCGGCTACCGTGCTGCCGATGGCGCAACGCTACTTCCTGTTCTGAACCATAGGCGTTAGAACGACCGATGTAGAACATGCCGCGCCAGGCTTATGGACCCGCAACTCCCCAACGCCCACGACATCTTCCCGCATATCCGCATCGTCCTGGGCATGGTGATCGGCCTCGGCGTCACCCGCCTGCTGTCGGGGGTCGCCCGCATCGTCCAGCATCCCGGCCAATACCGGCTCTATCCCGTGCACCTCGCCTGGGTTGCGTCGGTGCTTTTAATGCTGGTGCATTTCTGGTGGTGGGAGTTCGGCCTGTTCCAGATCGAGAATTGGACCTTCGGCAAATACCTGTTCATCATCTTCTACGCCGTCACGCTGTTCCTGCTCTGCGCGCTGCTGTTTCCGGATTCGATGCTGGACTACACCAGCTATGAGGATTTCTTTTATTCGCGCCGGGCCTGGTTCTTCGGCCTGCTGGCGGCGACCTATCTGCTCGACGTAATCGATACGCTGCTGAAAGGGCCGGAGCATTTCGCCCATTTTGGCGGCGAATATCTGATCCGCACGCCGGTTTTCGTCGCGCTTTGCGTCATTGCGATCCCGCTGCGCGACCGCCGCTTTCACATCGCCTTTGTCGCCGGCGCGCTCGTCTATCAGATATCGTTCATCCTGCGGCTCTTCGACACGATTGTTTGAGCGCCATTGGGGCGGCGGACGCGATAGGCTAGGCTTTTTTGGAGAGGCAGTTTTTACATGAAGCTCGATATTCGCACCGACTTCACCAAATTCCCGCGCGCCGTCGCCGTCCTGGCCGCAGGCGAAGCCGGAACCACCCCGCCATACGACCGGGCGGTGCTTGCCCATGACGAGCGGCATCTGCGCCGTCGCGCCATCGAAACGGCCCGTAGCGACAAGGTGCTGGTCGACCTGCCCGAACCGGTGACCTTGAACCATGGTGACCGGCTGGTGCTGGAGGATGGCCGCCACATCGAGATCGTCGCGGCCGAGGAGCCGCTCTACGATATCAGGGCCAGCGACCCTGTCCATCTGGCAGAGCTTGCCTGGCACATCGGCAACCGCCATCTCGCAGCCGCCATCGAAGCTGGGCGCATCCTCATTCTGCGCGACCATGTCATCAAGGCGATGCTGGAGGGATTGGGCGCCACGGTGAGCGACGTCTCCGAGCCGTTCAAGCCGGTGCGCGGCGCCTATTCCGGGCATGGCGGCCACGGCCACGCTCATGCCGAGGCGCATGCGCACAGCCACGCCGAAGCGCATTCCCATGGCCATAGCGAATCGCATTCCCACAGCCATTCGCATGAGCATGACCATGACCATGACTGACCAGCCTTCCAACGTTGCCCAGCCTTCCAATATTGCTTTGTTGCGGCTGATGGCGTGGCTGTCGCCTTCCTTCCCGGTCGGCGGCTTTTCCTACAGCCATGGTCTCGAGCAAGCCGTGCATGCCGGGCTGGTTGCCGACAGCAAAGAGCTCGCCGCGTGGCTGGAAACGCTGGTCGAGATGGGTTCGGGCTGGAATGATGCGGTGCTGTTTGCCGAAAGCTGGCGCAGGGCACGCGAAACCGGCGATCTCGATGAAATCGTCGCCCTTGCCGAAGCTCTGGCAGGCTCGCGCGAGCGCCATGCCGAGACCATGCTGCAGGGCGCTGCTTTCCTGAAGGCGGCCTTCGCCTGGCCGTGCCAGGTGCTGGATCGCCTGCCGGCCGAATGTGCCTATTGCGTTGCCGTCGGCGCCGTTGCCGGCGATCACGGCATTGCGCTGCGGGACGCCCTGGCGGCCTTTCTGCAGGCCTTCTTCTCCAATCTCGTCCAGGCTGCGATCCGGCTTGGCATCGTTGGCCAGAGTGCCGCGATGACGCTACTGGCCGCCTTCGAACCGCTTGCCCTGGCCACGGCCGACCGCGCTGCCGGCTCGACCCTCGATGATCTCGGCGGCTGCGCTTTCATCTCCGACGTCACGGCGATGAAGCACGAGGCCCAGTATTCGCGGCTGTTCCGCTCATGATCGTCCTCGCTTTCGCCCTCTCGCTCGTCCTGCTGTTGATCACAGCACTGCATGTCTATTGGGGCATTGGCGGCATCTGGCCGGGCAGGGACGCCGCCTCCTGCGCTCGCGCGGTCATCGGCTTTCGCGGCGTCGACGAGATGCCGGCACCCTTCGCCAGCTTCGCCGTTGCCGCATGCCTGGGCCTGGCGACACTGTGGCCGATGGCGCTCGAAGGTGTGTTTGCCACGCCCTTTCCCAAGGCAGGGCTTGCCGCCACAGCGCTGCTCATCGCACTGGTCTTCCTGGCGCGCGGCATTGCCGGCTTCACGCCCTGGTGGCGCCGGCTGGCGCCCGAACAGCCTTTCGCGCGGCTTGATGTCAGCTACTATTCGCCGCTCTGTCTGTTGATCGGGCTCGGCTTCGCCATTCTTGCCATCACGGAGTTCCCTGGATGACACAAGCCAACGGTCCTCTTCGCATCGGCATCGGCGGCCCGGTCGGCTCCGGCAAGACGACGCTCACCGAAAAGCTCTGCAAGGCGCTGCGTGACGAGTTCTCCATCGCCGTCGTCACCAACGACATCTACACCAAGGAAGACGCCATGATGCTGGCCCGGCTGCAGGCGCTCCCTGAGGATCGCATCATCGGCGTCGAGACCGGCGGCTGCCCGCACACCGCCATTCGCGAGGACGCCTCGATCAATCTGCAGGCGATCGCCGAAATGACCAGAAAATTCCCGGATCTCGACATCGTCTTCATCGAATCGGGCGGCGACAACCTCGCCGCCACCTTCTCGCCGGACCTTGCCGACCTGACGCTCTATGTCATCTCGGTTTGCCAGGGCGAGGAGATCCCGCGCAAGGGCGGCCCGGCAATCACGCGGTCGGATTTCCTGGTCATCAACAAGAGCGACCTTGCGCCCTATGTGAACGTCAATCTCGACGTGATGGAAAGCGACGCTGCCCGCATGCGCGGCAAACGGCCGTTTGGCTTCACCGACCTGTCGCGCGGCAAAGGGCTTCAGGAGGTGATAGATTTCATCGTCGAGTATGGCGGGCTGAGAGCCGGCACTGCCACCAGCACGGCGGCATAGCAATCGCGTTCGCCTGCACCAAACGAAACCGGTTGCGCGCGTTCCAGTCGCGCGGCATCCTCGCCTCTTTCACGGAGGTTTACGATGAGCATCACGCGCCTGCAGAAGGAAGTGCTGACCAACCTGCCGTTCTATGAGGAGCGCGTCGACCTCGCTTGCGCCTTCCGCTGGACGGCGCGGCTCAACATGCACGAGGCGGTGGCCAACCATTTCTCACTGGCCGTCAACGACAATGGTTCGCAGTTCCTGATGAACCCCAACCAGGTGCATTTCTCGCGCATCAAGGCGAGCGACCTGCTGTTGATCGACGCCAACGATCCCGACACGCTGGCCGGCCCGAATGCGCCCGATCCAACGGCGTGGGGCCTGCATGGCGCCATCCATCGCAACGTGCGTCATGCACGCTGCGTCATGCATGTCCACTCGATCCACGCCACCGTGCTTGCCTCGCTCGCCGACTCGACGTTGCCGCCGATCGACCAGAACTCGGCGATCTTCTTCAACCGCCATGTCGTCGACGCTCATTATGGCGGGCTGGCCTTCGAGGAAGAGGGCGAGCGCTGCTCCCAGCTTCTTGTCGACCCGAAGGTCAAGGTGATGGTGATGGGCAACCATGGCGTGCTGGTCATCGGCGACAGCGTCGCCGACACCTTCAACCGCATGTTCTATTTCGAGCGCGCCGCCGAAACCTATATCAAGGCGCTGTGGACCGGCCGGCCGCTGCGGGTTCTGTCGGATGAGATCGCGGAGAAAGCGGCAAGGGAACAGGAAGACTATCCCGGCCAGGCCGAGCGCCACCTTTCCGAACTGAAGGCGATCCTCGACGAGCAGGAGCCTGCCTACCGGAGTTGAGCGCGGTCCCGCCGGGCCTGCCTTAAAGCCCGAGTTCGGCCCGCAATTCGCCGGCGCTGTTGATGACAATCGCCCCCGGCGGCCCCTCCATGGGCACCTCTGGCCAGAAGATCGTCTTCATTCCAGCTGCCAGCCCCGCCGTGGCGCCGGTCACGCTGTCATCGACCGCCACGGCCTCGGCGGGATCGACGTCGGCCAACCAGGCGGCGCGCAGGAAAGGTTCGGCATGCGGCTTGCCTTCACGCACGTCGTTGCGGCTGACCGTCTTCATGCCGGGATATACGAGGCCTACGGCGCGCAGATTGGCATCGACGATCAGCCTATCCGAGTTGGACACCACCGCTTGCGGCACGCCAAGCGCGCGCAGCTCATTGAAAATCTCGATCGCGCCGGTGCGTGGCATCAGCGTTTCGGCCATCGGCAGATAGTGATCGTATTTGCGCACGATCCAGTCGTCGAAAGGCAGGTCGAGGCCGAACTCGTCGCGCAGCATTTCGTAGACCGGCCCTGCGGCGATGCCGAGCACGCGCTCATGCAGGTCGGCCGGCGGCGCGATGCCGACGCTGTGCAGCGCCGCAATCAGCGCCGCCTCGTGCAGCGGCTCGCTGTCGACCAGCGTGCCGTCCATATCCCAGAAAACCGCTTTCGGCGTCATGCAAGGCTCCATTCTCAAAAAATTCCTTAAAGCGTTTAGCGCGCGAGATAAACCGCCGCGTCCCCGCTAATGCATGTCGCGCAAAGTGTGCAGCGGTTTTGCGATGACGACATGCATAAAAAAACCTAAAACGCGTCGCATGAGGCCGATCGAACGCAACGCGCTTTAGAACCGGGATTGGTGCGACCTCGACAGCCTTGCTGTTGCAACGAGACTGGGTCGACCTGTCACTTCGCTCCAAACACCAAGTTTCATTACTAAGCAATTGCTCTTACAATAGGCAATTGCGCGCAAGTTCATTCCCTGCGAAACTACTGCGCTCCGCCTCTTATGCTCGGCGGGGTTGGGAGGCAGGAACTTGAATTCGCGGCAGGACAGCGGCGGCAACAGGCTGGACGACGCGGCGCGTGCCGGCTGGCTCTATTATGTCGCAGGCAACACCCAGGACCAGATCGCCGCCACGCTTGGCATCTCGCGGCAGACGGCGCAGCGGCTGGTGTCGCTCGCAGTCTCCGAAGGGCTGATCAAGGTGCGCGTCGACCACCCGATCGCCAATTGCCTCGACCTTGCGGCACGGCTGAAATCGCGCTTTGCGCTTGATCTGGTCGAGGTGGTGCCGAGCGACCCTTCTTCTTCCTCCACCGTCATCGGCGTCGCCGAGGCGGCGGCGGCCGAGATCGAACGGCGGCTGCGGTCGCCGGTGCCGATCGTCATGGCGATCGGCACCGGCCGCACACTGAAGGCCGCGATCGAGCAACTGCCGCCGATGGAATGCCCGCAGCACAAGGTGGTGTCACTGACCGGCAACATCTCGCCGGACGGCTCGGCGGCCTTCTACAACGTCATCTTCACCATGGCCGATAGGGTCAAGGCGCGTTCGTTTCCGATGCCTTTGCCGGTCATCGCTTCCTCGCCCGAGGAGCGCGAGATGCTGCTCAGCCAGCCGATGATCCAGCCGACGCTGGCGCTTGCGGCCGAGGCCGACGTCACCTTTGTCGGCATCGGCGATCTCGGCCCGAAGGCGCCGCTTTACGAGGACGGCTTCATTTCGGAGGGTGAATTAAAGGCGCTGCAGAAGGCCGGCGGCGTCGCCGAGATCGTCGGCTGGGTATTCGATCGTGACGGCCGCATGATCGAGGGCATCACCAATGATCGAGTGTCGTCGGCACCGCTGCCGTCGCGCGAAAAGTCGCTGGTGATCGCGCTTGCCATGGGCGACCGCAAGCTGCCGGGCATCTTCGCCGCCGTCAACCGGCGGCTGGTCAACGGCCTCATCACCGATGAGCGGACCGCCGCCGCCTTGGCGGCGGGCGCATGATCTCCGAGCCGCTGGCGGTCGGAAACGATCATGTGAAATCGAAACGCATCTGAATCCCCGATAAAACGAGCGTCACTACTGGTGCCGGCCGCAAGGATCGTTGCCGTCGAGAAAGCCCATGTCGCGCTGCAGGTGCGGCGGCAGCTCCCGGACGTCGAGATAGGCCCGTTTCCGCGCCGCGTGCCTTGCCAATCCCCGCGCCAACCGTGAAAACCAGCCATGGGCTGGAGCAAGAAGCAGCTTTTCCTGTATTGTGGTCATGATCGTCAGCCTTCGCTATCTCTAGGCGTAATTGATCTTCAATACGGAATATCGGTAGGACCGGCCGGTGCCGCCAATCAAACGTCGATCACTGCCCATAAGGAGGGCTTATGCCGGAGCTCAATTCACGGCAGCTGGTTTCGCAGCTTCCTCCGCTTCAGGCGATCCGGGTGTTCGAGGCGGTGGCGCGGCATCTCTCGTTCACCAAGGCCGCCCAGGAGCTTGGCATGACGCAGGCGGCGGCAAGCTATCAGATCAAGCTTCTGGAGGAGCGCATCGGCGCGCCCCTGTTCTTGCGCCAGCCAAAACAGATCGTGCTGACCGAACCGGGCCAGCGCCTGGCGCCCGCGGTCAGCGAGGCGTTCGCGCTGTTGAGCGGCGCCTATGCCGCCGCGCGCACCGGCGCCGATGGCGTGCTTTGCGTTTCGACGCTGCTGACATTTGCCTCCAATTGGCTGGCGCAGCATCTCGGTTCGTTCCAGGTCGCGCATCCGTCGCTGGCGGTGCGCGTCGATACTTCGAACAGGGTTGTCGACTTTGCCAGAGAGGATATCGACATCGCCATCCGCTCCGGCGGCGGCAACTGGCCGGGCGTCGAGACCCATATGCTTTTCAGGGCCGATTTCACGCCGGTCCTTAGTCCAAAGCTCGCGGCAAGCATCGGCGGCGTCAAGGAGCCGGCCGACCTGCTGCGGCTGCCGATCCTCGACCCGGGTGACATCTGGTGGCGGGACTGGTTTGCCGCCGCCGGCCTGCCGGTCGAGGAGCTGGCCAAGCGTCCCGGCACCAGCATGGGCGCGCAGGCCTACGAGGCCAATGCCGCGATTGCCGGCCACGGCGTGGCGATCGTTACCAAGGCGCTGTTCAAGACCGAACTTGCCGACGGCCGCCTGATCCAGCCCTTTGATCTGGTCGGTGACGACGGCCACGCCTATTGGCTGGTCTATCCGACGGCACGACGCAACGTGCCGAAGATCCGCGCCTTCCGCGATTGGATCCTGAGCGAGATCGCTTGCCAGTAGGCTGAATCCCAGCAAGCCCGATAGCAAAGCGCCGGGCCCAATCAGCCCGGCCGAATCCTTCGTCAGACATGCCGCAAACGTCCCAGGCTTGCCGCTGCACGAGACCCGGCGTGCTGCGCTGCAGCAACGAATCCGTCTTGACATAATTCATCGCAAGTGAGTAATTGCTCACAGCCAAGGCAAATGCTCATCTTGGTTTATGGGAGGAATTTTGATGAAACTTCGCACGTTCACCCTAGGCCTGTTCTCGGCCAGCGCCCTCGCTTTCGCCGCGCATGCCGAATCCATCACCATCGCCACGGTCAACAATGGCGACATGGTCCGCATGCAGAAGCTGACCGACGACTTCACCGCCAAAAATCCCGACATTCAGCTGCAGTGGGTCACGCTCGAGGAAAACGTCCTGCGCGAGCGCGTCACCACCGACATCGCCACCAAGGGTGGCCAGTACGACGTGATGACTATCGGCACCTATGAAGTGCCGATCTGGGCCAAGCAGAACTGGCTTTTGCCGCTCGACAAACTCGGCGACGATTACGACGTCAAGGACATCATCCCGGCCATAGCAGGCGGCCTGTCGGTCGACGGCAAGCTCTACGCAGCCCCGTTCTACGGCGAAAGCTCCTTCGTCATGTACCGCAAGGACCTGATGGAAAAGGCCGGGCTCAAGATGCCCGATGCACCGACCTGGGACTTCATCAAGCAGGCCGCCGACAAGATGACCGACCGCGCCAACGGCGTGAACGGCGTCTGCCTGCGCGGCAAGGCCGGCTGGGGCGAGAACATGGCCTTCCTGACCGCCATGTCGAACTCGTTCGGCGCGCGCTGGTTCGACGAGAACTGGAAGCCGCAATTCGACCAGCCCGAATGGAAGAACACGCTGCAGTTCTATGTCGACCTGATGAAGGCCGACGGCCCCGAGGGCGCGTCGTCCAACGGCTTCAACGAAAACCTGGCGCTGTTCCAGCAGGGCAAATGCGGCATGTGGATCGACGCTACCGTCGCTGCCTCCTTCGTTTCCGACCCGAAGAACTCCACCGTCGCCGACAAGGTCGGCTATGCGCTGGCGCCGGACAATGGCCTCGGCAAGCGCGGCAATTGGCTGTGGGCATGGTCGCTAGCCATCCCCGCCGGCACGCAGAAGGCCGACGCCGCTCAAAAATTCGTATCCTGGGCAACCAGCAAGCACTATGCCGAGCTCGTCGCCTCGAAGGAAGGCTGGGCCAACGTTCCGCCGGGAACACGCTCGTCGCTCTATGCCAATCCCGAATACCAGAAGGCAGCACCTTTCGCCAAGATGACGCTGGACTCGATCAACTCCGCCGATCCGACGCACCCGACCGTCAAGCCGGTGCCTTATGTCGGCGTCCAGTTCGTCGCCATTCCTGAGTTCCAGGGTCTCGGCACCACCGTCGGCCAGCTCTTCTCGGCGGCACTTGCCGGCCAGTCGAGCGTCGACGATGCCTTGAAGCAGGCGCAGGACGCCGCCACCGCGACGATGACCGAGGGCGGTTACATCAAGTAAGCTCCTCCCGGTGCCGGTTGCCAATGGCGACCGGCAACGGCCGCCCGAATCCCAGTTCGGGCGGCCAGCCTTCACACCGCTGAAAAACTTGGCCGACCTCGAAGGGTGACCGTCATGGCTACTCAGCAGACCCGTTCGCTTGCCCGTTTCATGATGGCGCCATCCGTGGTGCTGCTGCTGGTCTGGATGATTGTGCCGCTGGCATTCACGCTGTGGTTTTCCTTCCAGCAATACAACCCGCTCAATCCGATGCGCGACGGCTTCGTCGGGTTTTCGAACTACGCGCTGTTCTATTCCAACCCGGCATTCCTGCAGTCGATCCTCAACACGCTCACCATCGTCGTCAGCGTGCTTTTGATCACGGTGATCGGCGGTATTCTGCTCGCCCTTCTGCTCGATCAGCCGATGTGGGGACAGGGCATCGTCCGCATCCTTGTCATCTCGCCGTTCTTCGTCATGCCACCGGTGGCAGCACTGGTCTGGAAGAACATGATCATGCATCCGCAGTACGGGGTTTTCGCCGATATTGCGCGCTTCTTCGGCGGGCAGCCGATCGATTGGTTCGGGCAGCACCCGCTCCTGGCGATCATCATCATCGTTGCCTGGCAATGGCTGCCGTTTGCTACGCTGATCCTGTTGACCGCGCTTCAGTCGCTCGACGTCGAGCAGAAGGAAGCCGCCGAAATGGACGGCGCCGGCTTCATCAGCCGCTTCATCTATTTGACGCTGCCTCATATGTCGCGCGCCATAACCGTCGTCATCCTGATCCAGACGATCTTCCTGCTGTCGGTCTATGCCGAGATCCTCGTCACCACCAATGGCGGCCCGGGTTACGCCTCCACCAACCTGCCCTTCCTCGTCTATCAGAAGGCATTGCTGGAGTTCAAAATCGGCCAGGCGTCCGCCGGCGGTATCATTGCCGTCATTCTCGCCAACATCGTTGCCTTCTTCGCCATGCGCGCTGTCGGCAAGAACCTGGATAAATAAGGGAGGATAAGATGGCACGTGCGCTGAACCACCCCCACTCCGTCCCGCTGCGCGGGACACCTCTCCCCCTGCCCGGGAGAGAGGAAAGGCCTGCATCGAAGCCGCGCCCTTCCTCTACCCCGTCGATCGGGGGAGAGGTGGTTTGCGCAGCAAACCGGAGTGGGGGTCGACCCTGCCGCCAACATCGCCGATAGGGAGGACCTGACCATGGCACGTGCAGTCACCACCCAGCACAAGACGATTGCTACCGCGGCCGCCTGGATCGTCGCGCTGCTGATCTTCTTCCCGATCCTCTATACGATCATCACCTCGTTCAAGTCGGAGCAGGAGGCTATCCAGGGCTTCAACCTGTTCCCGTCGGGAACCACGGAGAGCTATTCCGAGGTCCAGGCGCAGAACGGCTATTTCAAATTCTTCCTGAACTCGGTGTTCCTGTCGGTCGGCTCGACCATCCTGGCTCTGCTCGTCGCCATACCGGCGGCGTGGTCGATGGCGTTTTCGCCGGGCAAACGCACCAAGGACATTCTGATGTGGATGCTTTCCACCAAGATGATGCCGGCCGTCGCCGTGCTGTTTCCGATCTATCTGATCTTCCGCGATACCGGTCTGCTCGACAGCCGCATCGGCCTGATGGTCATGCTGATGCTGATCAACCTGCCGATCGTGGTCTGGATGCTTTACACCTATTTTCGCGAGATCCCGGGCGAGATCCTGGAAGCGGCGCGCATGGACGGCGCATCGCTCTGGAACGAGATCATCTACGTGCTGACGCCGATGGCGGTCCCCGGCATCGCCTCGACCATGCTGCTCAACATCATTCTCGCCTGGAACGAGGCGTTCTGGACGATCCGGCTGACCACCACCGAGGCCGCGCCGCTCACCGCTTTCATCAGCTCCTTCTCCAGCCCGCAGGGGCTGTTCTGGGCCAAGCTTTCGGCCGCCTCGACGCTGGCGATCGCGCCGATACTGATCATGGGCTGGTTCAGCCAGAAGCAGCTGGTCCGAGGCCTGACATTCGGCGCGGTAAAGTAGCGGGCATCGCCTGACGCAAAACGAAAAGATAGCCCTTCGGGGGAGGAAACCATGGGAAACATCACGCTCAAGAACGTCTCCAAATCCTTCGGGGCGACGTCCATCATCCCCGGCCTCGATCTGGTCATCGAGGACGGAGAGTTCGTCGTCTTCGTCGGCCCGTCGGGCTGCGGCAAATCCACCCTGTTGCGTCTGATCGCCGGTCTCGAGGATACCAGCGGCGGCACCATCATCATCGATGGTCGCGACGTCACCGGCGAGGCGCCGGCCAAGCGCAAGCTGGCTATGGTGTTCCAGTCCTATGCGCTCTACCCGCACATGACGGTGGCCAAGAACATCGCCTTCCCGCTGAAGATGGCGGGCGAGGACCAGGCGACCATCGACAAGAAGGTGAAGGACGCCGCGCGGATCCTGAACCTCACCAACTACCTCGACCGCCGCCCCGGCCAGCTCTCCGGCGGCCAGCGGCAGCGCGTCGCCATCGGCCGCGCCATCGTGCGCCAGCCGTCGGCCTTCCTGTTCGACGAGCCTTTGTCTAATCTCGACGCGGCGCTGCGCGGCACCATGCGGCTGGAGATCAGCGAACTGCATCACCAGCTCAAGACAACCATGGTCTACGTCACCCACGACCAGATCGAGGCGATGACCATGGCCGACAAGATCGTCGTGCTCAATGCCGGCAATATCGAGCAGGTCGGCTCGCCGATGGATCTCTATAAGACGCCGAAGAACCTGTTCGTCGCCGGCTTCATAGGTTCGCCGAAGATGAACCTGATCGAAGGCGCGCCGGCCGCCAAATATGGCGCCAAGACAGTCGGCATCCGCCCGGAGCATATGAACATTTCGAAGACGTCAGGCGACTGGAAGGCGACGGTCGGGGTTGCCGAGCATCTCGGCTCCGACACGTTTTTGCACGTCCAGGCGGATGGTGTCGGGCAGCTGACGGTGCGTGCCGACGGCGAGTTGGCCGCCCATCACGGCGACACGATCTACCTGACGCCGGAAAAGGCCAAGCTGCATCGTTTCGGCGCCGACGGGAAGGCGATGCTGCAATGAAGCTCCGGGGTAAATCGGCGCTGATTACCGGATCGGCGCGCGGCATCGGCAGGGCGTTTGCCGAAGCCTACATGCGCGAAGGGGCGACGGTCGCGATTGGCGACATCAATCTCGAAGCCGCCGAGAAGACGGCTTCGGAAATCGGCCGCAACGCCTACGCGGTAAAGCTGGACGTCACCGATCTCGCGTCTATCGATGAGGCCATCAAGGCGGTCGAAGCCAGGGCCGGCGGCCTCGATATCTTGATCAACAACGCTGCTTTGTTCGATCTGGCGCCGATCGTCGAGATCACCAAGACAGGCTACGACAAATTGTTTTCGGTCAACGTCGCCGGCACGCTGTTTACGTTGCAGGCCGCCGCCCGTTCTATGATTGCCCGCGGCAAGGGCGGCAAGATCATCAATATGGCAAGCCAGGCCGGGCGCCGCGGCGAGGCGCTGGTTGCCGTCTACTGCGCCACCAAGGCGGCGGTCATCTCGCTCACCCAGTCGGCAGGGCTCGACCTGATCAAACATCGCATCAACGTCAATGCCATCGCCCCGGGTGTCGTCGACGGCGAGCATTGGGACCATGTCGATGCCTTGTTCGCCAAATTCGAGAACCGGCCGAGGGGCGAGAAGAAGAGGCTGGTCGGCGAAGCCGTGCCTTATGGCCGCATGGGCACGGCGCAAGACCTCACTGGCATGGCGGTGTTCCTGGCCAGCGATGAGGCCGAGTACATCGTCGCCCAGACCTATAATGTCGATGGCGGCCAGTGGATGAGTTGAGGGGGCGAAGGCGCTCTTCCCCCCGTCTCCTCCACGGGGGGAAGAGCCGTCCCGCTAAAGGGTAAAAGCAGATGACCGTGAAACTCTCTTCTTCCATCCTCGCCAAGCTGCCGCCCAAGGTCGCCGGCCCGAAATATGATCGCGCCGCGCTCAAGGCCGGGATCGTGCATTTCGGCGTCGGCAATTTCCATCGCTCGCACCAGGCCGTCTATCTCGACGATCTGTTCAATTCGGGTGTCGGCCACGACTGGGCCATTGTTGGCGCCGGCGTCTTCGAGGGCGAGAAGGTCGGCCGCGGCAAGTTGCAGGAGCAGGACTGGCTGACCACCGTGGTCGAGCAGGACAGCGGCCATATGAGCGCGCGCGTCACCGGCGTCATGATCGAATTCCTGGTGCCGGGCGATGCGGCCGCAATCGTCGAGCAGCTTGCCGATCCGGCGATCAAGATCGTCTCCCTGACCATTACCGAGGGCGGCTATTTCATCGATCCGGCATCCGGCGTCTTCAATCCGACACATCCCGACATCGTTGCCGACGCTGAGCCGGGGGCGACGCCGAAGACCGTCTTCGGCCTCGTCCTCGCCGGGCTGCTGCGCCGCCGCGCCGACGGTATCGTGCCCTTCACAATCATGTCCTGCGACAACATCCCCCATAACGGCCACGTCACCTCAGATGGCGTCATCGGCCTTGCGCGGCTGATCGACGAAGGTTTGGCAAACTGGGTGAGCGAGAACGTTGCCTTTCCCAATGGCATGGTCGACCGCATCACGCCGGCCACCACCGACCGCGAGCGCGGCATTCTCTCCAGCGAGTTCGGCCTCGACGACAATTGGCCGGTGTTTTGCGAACCGTTCAAGCAATGGGTGCTGGAGGACCGTTTCACCGACGGCCGCCCGCCGCTGGAAAAGGTCGGCGTGCAGTTCGTCAGCGACGTCGCGCCCTATGAGCTGATGAAGATCCGCATCCTCAATGGCGGCCATGCGACCATCGCCTATCCGGCCGGGCTGATGGACATCCATTTCGTCCATGAGGCGATGCAGGAGCCGCTGGTACGCGGCTTCCTCGACAAGCTCGAGCATGACGAAATCATCCCGACCGTGCCGCCGGTTCCGGACACCGACCTCGAAGATTACTACCAGCTCATCGAGCACCGCTTCTCCAATCCGAAGATCGGCGACACCATACGCCGGCTTTGCCTCGACGGCTCCAACCGCCAGCCGAAATTCATCATCCCGACCATCGCCGACCGGCTGAAGGCTGGCAAAAGTGTCACCGGCCTTGCGCTGGAATCGGCGCTCTGGTGTCGCTACTGCTTCGGCACGACGGATTCCGGTGCCGTCACCGAGCCCAACGACCCGAACTGGGGCCGGTTGCAGGCGACGGCCAAGGCGGCCAGGGACATGCCTGCCGCCTGGCTTGCCATGGAGGACATCTATGGCGATGTCGGCCGCTCGCCGCCGTTCGCTGAAGCCTTCGGCCAAGCGCTGAGACTGCTGTGGGCGGACGGCGCGCGCGCGACACTGACGCGCTATCTCGCCGGCGATCTCTGAAGCCGATCCAGCGCGATGACGCCTGAACTGGTCATTTTCGACTGTGACGGCGTGCTGGTGGACAGTGAGATGCTGTCCGTCTCGGCATTGCTGGAGATGATCGCGCTTGCCGGTGGCAACGTCAGCGAGGACATTGCCTACGAGCACTTCCTCGGCAAGAGCATGAAGAGCGTCCGCGAAATCCTCGCAAGCGACTTCGGGCTCGATCTCACCGAGCAGCATCTGACCGAGATGCGCTCCGAACTGATGCGCAGATTCCGCGAGGAGCTGAAACCGATGCCAGGTATCGCACAGGTCCTGCCGAGACTCGGCGTACCGTGCTGCGTCGCCTCCTCCGGCACCCTGGAACGCATCCGCTATGCGCTCGACGTCACCGGGTTGCTTGGGCTGCTGGAGCCGCATTTGTTCAGCGCCGCCATGGTGGCGCGGGGCAAACCGGCGCCCGATCTCTTTCTCCATGCAGCAGATAAAATGAGAGCGGCCCCGCGAAACTGCCTCGTCGTCGAGGACAGCCCGGCCGGCATCGAAGCGGCGCGGGCGGCCGGCATGCGCGTCCTTGCCTTCACCGGCGGCTCGCACACCGGCAACCCGGCATTGAAAGCGCGGCTTGCGTCGAGTGAGCCGGACTTTATATTCGCTGACATGCTGCAATTGCCCGATCTGATTGCAGGCCTGGGAGCGAGAGCAAGAACACCTTGACCAACAGTTTCGTTTGCGCGGTCGATGTCGGCACCGGAAGCGCTCGTGCCGGCATTCTCGACACCGGTGGCGCCTTGCTCGGCCGCGCCGAGCACCCGATCGCCATGCAACGGCCGAAGGCCGACCATGCCGAGCACGATTCGCAGGATATATGGTCGGCGGTGTGCATGGCCGTCCGCGCTGCCCGCGAAAAGGCGGGCGTGCGGGCCGAGGATATCGTCGGCATCTCCTTTGATGCCACGTGCTCCCTGGTGGTGCGAGACCGGCATGGCGGCCAGCTCAGCGTGTCCGTCACTGGTGAAAGGCGCTGGGACACCATTGTCTGGCTCGACCATCGCGCAATTGCCGAGGCCGACGAATGCACTGAAAGCGGCCACGCTGTGCTCGACTATATCGGCGGCGTCATGTCGCCGGAAATGGAGACGCCGAAGCTGATGTGGCTGAAGCGCAACCTGCCCGGAACATGGAACGAAGCCGGCTGTCTATTCGACCTCACCGACTTCCTCACCTGGAAGGCAAGCGGCTCGCTCTCCCGTTCACAATGCACGCTGACCGCCAAATGGACCTATCTAGCCCATGAAGCGACCGGCTGGCGGCGCGACTTCTTCGAAGCCGTCGGGCTCGGCGATATCTTTGAGCACGGCAACCTGCCGGAAAAGGCAAGCCCGGTCGGTGCCGATATCGGCCCGCTCGGCGCGCAAGCCGCGACGGAGCTTGGCCTCACCGAAAAATGCCGGGTCGGCGCCGGTGTCATCGATGCCTATGCCGGCGCGCTTGGCGTGCTCGGCGGTTTCGCCGGTGACGCGACGAACATCGGCCGCCATCTGGCCCTGATTGCCGGTACGTCGAGTTGCGTCATGGCGATGTCGCCCGATCCGCAGCCTTTCGCCGGTGTCTGGGGCCCATATTATGGCGCAGGCCTTCCCGGCCTGTGGCTGTCGGAAGGTGGCCAGTCGGCCACCGGCGCGCTGCTCGACCACATCATCCGCTGGCATGGCGCCGGCGGCGAGCCGGATGCCGCCATGCATGCCAGGATTGCCCACCGCGTCGCCGAGCTGCGCGCCGCCGAGGGCGACAACCTCGCCGCAAGGCTGCACGTACTGCCCGATTTTCACGGTAACCGCTCGCCGCTCGCCGACCCGCATGCCGTCGGCGTCATCAGCGGGCTGACGCTGGATGCCTCCTTCGACAGTCTGTGCAAGCTCTACTGGCGCACCGCCGTCAGCATCGCGCTTGGCGTCCGTCATGTGCTGGAAGCGCTGAACGAGAACGGCTATCTGATCGACACGCTGCACGTCACCGGTGGCCACACCAAGAACCCGCTGTTGATGGAGCTCTATGCCGATGCCACCGGCTGCACGGTGGTCGAGCCGCTGGCGGATGAGGCGGTGCTGCTCGGCACCGGCATGATTGCCGCCACCGCGGCCAGGCTTTTTCCCGATTTGAACGCTGCCTGCGTTGCCATGCAACAGGGCGGCAGGACGCGAGAGCCCAATCCGGCTGCCGCCGGCCGGTTCGATCGCGACTACCGCGTGTTTCTCGAAATGCACACGCAAAGGCAGGCGCTGGACGCGATCCGATAAATCGGGGTCGGTTGCTATCTCTGGTTCCAGCGCCGGATGACCGGCTCGTCAAGGTCGTGCTCATAACCGAGCACACTTATGCTGGCGGTATCCAGCACGAAAAACGCGCCGGCTTGCGGCGGCAGGCCGAGCCAGCGTGCGGCCAGCACCCTAAGGAAATGCGAGCTTGAGAAGACCAGGACATTGCTGCCGACCTCGCGCAACTGGCTGACGATCCGGTCCGCCCTCGAGCCGACATCCGTGGCGGACTCGCCGCTCGGGCAGCCGTCGCGAAAGAGACGCCAGCCGGGGCGCTCGGCGAGGATTTGCTTGGTGGTCAATCCCTCATAGGCACCATAATCCCACTCCGCCAGATCGTCTTTCTTCACGCCTGACGAGCCGAAGCCGGCCAGCGCACAGGTGTTGAAGGCGCGCTGCGACGGGCTCGACCACACCGCCGAGACGGACAGGCCCTTGAGCCGCTCAGCGATCCGCCTTGCCGCTTCCTCGCCGGCCGGCGTCAGCGGCATGTCGGTTCGGCCGGTATGTTTTCCGGACGCACTCCATTCCGTCTCGCCATGCCGAACCAGATAGATTTCGGGAAACGCGCTCATCAGGCTGCCTTTCAAATGGATCTGCCGCGACCATAGTGGCTTCCATAGCCTCTCCAATAGCCTCTCCAATAGCCTGCATTGAACCGACTGGCTTAACCCTTCCGCAAGTCAGCCTCTTGCCACCGGTGCCCATTTGATAGACAAACCCGTCGTAATGCGGAATCCGGCCGATCTTGGCCATTTTCCGCGCTGAGACGCGGCTTCCGGCTCTTGCTGACGTGCCGCAATCGGATAGGCGGAAAACTAGAATGTCTGCGATCGAAGCCGACGCTCGCGCGCCGGAAAACCTTTGGCGTCGGGAAATCAGGGCGATGCTGGCGCTCGCCTGGCCGATGGTGCTGACCAATCTCGGCCAGACCGCGATGACCGCTACCGACGTCATGATGATGGGGCGGCTGGGGGCGGACACGCTGGCCAGCGGTGCGCTTGGTGCCAACCTCTACTTCATGCCGCTCATCTTCGGGCTCGGCCTGATGCTTGCGACCTCGCCGATGATGGCGACCGAGCTCGGCCGTCGCCGGCACTCGGTGCGCGACCTGCGCCGCACCGTGCGCCAGGGTCTGTGGCTGGCGATCCTCATTTGCATTCCGATATGGGCCCTTCTCTGGCACGGCGAGAGCGTGTTGCTGGCCATGGGTCAGGAACCGGCGCTGGCGCACCAGGCCGGCATCTATCTGCGCTGGCTCGAATGGGCGGTGCTGCCCTTTTTCGGCTACATCGTCCTGCGCTCGTTCATTTCGGCGCTGGAGCGGCCGGGCTGGGCGCTGATCATCGTCTTCGTTGCCGTCGCCTGCAACGCCTTCTTCAACTGGCTGTTCATGTTCGGCAATCTCGGCATCCAATCGATGGGCATCGCCGGCTCCGGCCTCGCCACCACTCTGTCCAGCACGTTGATGTTCGCCGGCATGGCGGCGGTGGTGATGCTTGAGAAGAAATTCCGGCGCTATCGCCTGTTCGGACGCTTCTGGCGCGCCGATTGGCCGCGCTTCAAGGGCCTGCTGCGGCTCGGCCTGCCGATCGCGGGCCTGCTGGCGTTCGAGGTGACGATCTTCAACGCGGCGGCCTTTCTCATGGGCCTGATCGATGCGGCTTCGCTTGCCGCCCATGCGATCGCCATCCAGATCGCCTCGATCACCTTCATGGTGCCGCTCGGCCTCAACCAGGCGGTGACGGTGCGCGTCGGACTTGCCCACGGCGCCGGCAATCCGGAAGGTGTCAGCCGGGCTGGCTGGACCGCCTATGTCGTCGGTGTCTCCTTCATGGCGCTGATGGGGCTAGTGATGATCCTGTGGCCGCATCTCTTGATCGGCGCCTTCATCGATCTGGGCAATCCGGCTAATGCCGAGGTGGTGGCGCTTGCCGTGTCGTTCCTCGCCTTTGCCGCGCTGTTCCAGGTTTTTGACGGTGCGCAGGCGGTCGCCAGCGGCATGCTGCGCGGCCTGCACGACACCAAGGTGCCGATGATCTATGCCGCGATCGGCTATTGGGGCGTCGGGCTGCCGCTCGGCGTGCTGCTAGCCTTTCGTTTCAGCTTCAACGGCGTCGGCATCTGGATCGGCCTGTCGTCGGGACTGGCGGTGGTTGCGGCACTCCTGCTGGTGCGCTGGCTGCGGCGTGACAGGATCGCGCCGCCGCTGGTATTCGGGCGTTGAATTGCTGGTCGCCCGCTCAGCGGGCCGCCGCCCGCTGCTCGAGCGAACGTGCGTATTGCGTCAGCGGAAAGCACATGACGAAGAAGATCAGCGCTACCAGCCCATAGACTTTGAACGGTTCGAAGGTCGCATTGTTGATCGCGTTGGATGTCCTCACCAGCTCCTCGAAACCGATGATCGACGTCAGCGCGGTCGACTTGATCAGCTGCACCAGAAAGCCGACGGTCGGTGCGCGGGTGATCGAAAACGCCTGAGGTAAGATGATCAGCCGGAGTTCCTGCAGATAGTGCAGGCCGAGGCTGGCGCCGGCGTCCCACTGGCCGCGCGGCAGTGCATCGACGCCGCCGCGCCAGATCTCGGCGAGATAGGCGCTGGCAAAGAAGGTCAGGCCAAGCACCGCCGCGGTCCACGGCTCGATGCGCAGGCCCAGCATCGGCAAGCCGAAGAACATCAGGAAGAGCTGCATCAGCAGCGGCGTGCCCTGGAAAAGCGCGATGTAGCCGGAGGCAAACCGGCGCGCCCATTTATTCTTGGCGATCCGGAAGAACAGCACGATCATGCCGACCACGGCCCCGCCGACAAAGGCGGCCAGCGACAAGAGCACCGTCCAGCGCGCCGCCAGCAGCAGGTTGCGCAGAATGTCCCAGAAGGTGAATTCGATCATGACACGCCGGCTCCGAGAAGCCGGCGCCCGCCGCCGACCAGCAGCCGGCGCAGCCCAATCGACAGGATGAGATAGACCATCGTCACCACGAAATACGTCTCGAAAGCCCGGAACGTGCGCGCCTGCAGCATGTCGGCTTCATAGGTCAGCTCGCGAACGGCGATCTGCGATACCACGGCGGATTCCAGCATCATGATAACGATCTGGCTGGTCAGCGCCGGATAGATCACCTTGAGCGCCTGCGGCAGCACGATCTTGATGAAGACCTGGCGCGGCCTGAGCCCAAGCGCCAGTGCCGCTTCCGTCTGCCCGGACGGCACGGCGTCGAGCCCGGCGCCAACGATCTCGATCGTATAGGCGGCCATGTTGAGCGTCATCGCCAACATGGCTGCCAGCACCGGATCGAGCCTGACGCCGATGCTGGGCAGCCCGAAGAAGATGAAGAACAGCTGCACCAGGAACGGCGTGTTGCGGATCACCTCGACATAGACGCCGATCGCCCGCTTGAGCAGCAGCGGACCGTTCCGCCGCCCTGCCGCGCCGAGGATGCTGAGCAACGTTCCCGCCAGCGTGGTCACGGCGATCAACAGGATCGTCGTGGCCGCGCCGCGCGCGATCGCCCCTGTCGCCCCGGCAAGCCAGCCGAAGTCGAGGCTATACGTCACCGGCGATCAATCCTTGAGATTGGCGGGATCGAGCGGTGTCTTCAGCCAGGCCTTCGAGCTTTCGTCCAGTTTGCCGTCGGCCAGCATCTTGGCGACCGCATCGTTGACCGCTTGCTTGAGGCGGTCTTCCTTCTTGTTGAGGCCGATATGCGAGGGCGAGGTAAGAAGCTGGAATTTCTGCTCCGGCTTCAGTTCCTCCTGCCGGGCGAGTACCTGGGCGCCGACATCGTTGCCGACCACCATCAGCTGGGTCTGGCCCGAGATGAACGCCTGGATGACGGAATTATAGTTGTCGAAACGGCGGATGTCGGCCGAGGCGGGTGCCGCCTCGGTCAGCGAGGTGTCCTCCAGCGTGCCGCGATTGACGGCGATCGACTTGTCGGCAAGGTCTTCCTTGCCTTTGACCGAGAGTGCTGCCGGGCCGATGACGGCGATGTAGTAGGGTGCGTAGGCGGCGGCGAAATCGATCACCTGCTCACGCTCCTTGGAGTAGCCGACGCTCATCAGCAGGTCGACGCGCTTGTCGGTCAGGTACGGAATGCGGTTCTGGCCGGTCACGCTGACCAGATTGAGCTTGACCTTGAGCTGGTCGGCGATGGATTGCGCCACGTCGATGTCGTAGCCCTTGATGCTCATGTCGGCGCTGGCCGAGGAGAAGGGCGGGAAGTCGGAAAAGATGCCGACATTGATGGCGCCGGCCTTGGCTATGTCGTCGATCGCGTCGGCATTGACGGCCTGCGTCGTGAAAGCAAAACCGGTCGCGCCGAGCATCAGCACGGCGGCGATGGACGATTTGAGTTTCATGTGAAGTGTCATTGTCATTCCCCTGCTGGAAGCTTGTTTGTTTGAGTGCAACCGCCGGCTCCAGCGCGGCGGTCGCCTTTGGATTCTCTAGTGGACCATGATCTTCTCCGAAAACCGGTTCCCACTTTCGGGATCATGGTCGAGCGTGTCAGCCCTTGCCGGTGATTGCCGGGCTGAAGACCATCAGGCTGAGGATCTCGAACAGCACCTGCGCGCCGGCGTGCGCCGTGTTGGTGGTCGCGTCGTACTGCGGTGCCACCTCGACGACGTCGCCGCCGACGATGTTGAGTCCCTTCAGGCCGCGCAGCAGCTCGAGCACTTCGCGCGTCGTCAGCCCGCCGACTTCCGGTGTGCCGGTGCCCGGCGCGAAGGCCGGATCGATGCTGTCGATGTCGAAGGAGACATAGGTCGGGCCGTCGCCGACTATCCTGCGCGCCTTCTCGATAATTGCGGGAATGCCGAGGCCGGTCACCTCTTCGGCATGCACCACGGTCATGCCGGACTCATAGGTGAACTCCCACAGATATTCGGCCGAGCCGCGAATGCCGATCTGGATGGTGCGGCTCGGGTCGAGCACGCCGTCCAGCACCGCGTTGCGGAACGGCCCGCCATGGTGGAACTTGGTCATGTCGAACAGGCCGCTGGTGTCGCAATGGGCGTCGATATGGATCATGCCCACAGGCGCCTTTTTGCCGACAGCCTTCAGGATCGGGTGGCTGATCGAATGGTCGCCGCCGACAGACAAGGGCAAGACGCCGGCGTCGACGATCTGGTTGGTGCGGCGTTCGATGTCGTCATGGCTGGTCTCCAGCCGGTAGCGGCTCTGGAACGGCACGTCGCCGATGTCGGCGACCTTCAGCTCATGCGTCGGCGCGCATTCCAGCACATGATTGTAGGGGCCGATGCGCTCGATGGCGCGCAGCGCCCTTGGCCCGAAGCGGGCGCCCGGCCGGTTGGTGACGCCAAGATCCATCGGCGCACCGATCATCGCCACCTGCAGATCGCCGAAATCCGGATTGTCGGCGGCGATTTCACGATAGGGCGCCGCGAGGAAGGTCGGGATGCCGGAATAGGGCGCCAGTCGCGTGCCGGTCTTGGAGAAGATCTTGTCGGCGACACGCTGGAATTTCGGGTCGAACATTTCGCCGCCATGGCTCTCGCCGTATTTGCGGCGCAACGCTTCGAGCTTGCCGCGGTCGTAACCCATGTCGGTCCTCCATGGCTGGTGCGGCGCGGACAGCGGCCCCGATAGCCGCAGCCGTCGGCTGCCTGCAGATTTCACGTCTTGATGCAATGCCTGGGCAAAGTGTCCCGTAGCTGCATTGAAAAATCAATTGATATTGTTAGTGTATTATCTGTGAGAAAATCTCACAGAGCCTAGGGTCCAAATGGCCAAGCGTTTGCCACCGCTCAACCCGCTGCGCGCCTTCGAGGCGACGGCGCGCCACGCCTCGCTGAGCAAGGCGGCGGCTGAGCTCAACGTCACCCACGGCGCCATCAGCCATCAGATCAAGGCGCTCGAGCAATCGTTGGGTGTCAAGCTGTTCGAGCGCGCTGGTCAGCGGGTCGACCGCCTTCGACGGCATTGCCGCCGCCACGCAGCGCATGACGAGGCCGGCCAGCACCGGCGTTCTCTCTGTATCCTGCGTGCCGGCGCTACTGTTGCTGTGGATGATCCCGCGGCTGGGCAGCTTCACCTCGCAATATCCGGATATCAGGCTGACGCTGATCCCATCCAATGATGCCAAGGACGTCCGCGCACCGCATATCGATGTCTGCGTACACTATGGTGACGGCAGCTGGACCGACTGCTGGATGCGCAAATGGTCGGGCCTCGAACTGTTCCCGGTGGTCAGCCCGACGCTGATCAACAACCGCCCGATCCGCACCGTCCGCGACCTCGCCGATCACGTCTTCCTGCATGGCGACGACGGCCGCGAATGGCATACCTGGCTGGCCGCCGCTGACGCGCTGGACCTGGAGCGCGGCCGCCGCCACCATCTTGGCGACGCGCGCATGGCGACCGAGGCCGCTGTCCACGGCCATGGCGTGGCGCTCGGCGACACGGTGACGGCAAGCGGACTGCTCGCCAGGGGCCTGCTTGTCGCCCCGTTCAGTCTTTCCGTGCCGGCCGTCGACGATTTCTACGTCGTCTGCCGCAACGAGATGCGGTCGGCGCCGATCGTGCAATTGTTCATCGACTGGCTGTTTGCCGAGAAAGAGCAGGCCGACCGCCGCGCCGACGCGCCGGTGGCAGGCCGCATCGGCATTCGCCGCAAGCGTCCAGCGCTCAAGGTGGTCGGCGCCAAGACCGCATCCTGAGGCCGAAACTGCCGTAGGCGCCGCTTGCCGCAGGGGCTCCTTTTTGTCGGGCCAGCCCGCAAAGCGGGAGGCGCGTTCAAAAATTCGATGCTAAGAGGCATTTGGAGCAATTCCAGGAAAAGTGCGCAGCGGTTTTCCGTCCGGAAGTGAGCTAGACAAAAGCTAGAGCGAGCAGCGAAGGCGCATTGAGCGATGGCAAAGACCGATATAGCGCGGCGCGTCTACAATCACACCTGGAAGCTCGACCCGATCGTCCGCAGCTTGCTCGACACCGATTTCTACAAGCTTCTGATGCTGCAGATGATCTGGGGCATGTATCCCAAGGTCGACGCCACCTTCTCGCTGATCAACCGCACCACCTCGGTCCGCCTTGCCGAGGAGATCGATGAGACGGAGCTGCGCGAGCAGCTCGACCATGCCCGCACCTTGCGCTTCTCTAAGAAAGAGATGATCTGGCTCGGCGGCAACACCTTCTATGGCCGCAAGCAGATATTCGAACCGGAATTCCTCGCCTGGCTGGAAAATTTCCGGCTGCCCGAATACGAGCTTTCCAAGCGCGACGGTCAATACGAACTCGCCTTCAGCGGTCCGTGGATGTACACGACGCTGTGGGAGATCCCGGCGCTGGCAATTATCAATGAACTTCGATCTCGCGCGGCCATGCGGGCGTTCGGGCCGTTCGCGCTCGACGTGCTCTATGCCCGCGCCAAGGCCAAGATGTGGGCCAAGACCGAGCGGCTGAAGGCGCTGCCCGGCATCCGCATCTCGGATTTCGGCACCCGCCGCCGTCATTCTTTCCTGTGGCAGCGCTGGTGCGTCGAAGCGTTGAAGGAGGGCATCGGCGAGGCCTTCACTGGCACCTCCAACGTGCTGCTCGCCATGGACAACGATCTCGAGGCGCTCGGCACCAATGCGCATGAACTGCCGATGGTGTTCGCCGCGCTCACCAATTCGGAAAAGGAATTGAAACAGTCGCCCTACAACGTGCTGCAGGACTGGCAGCGCTACTACGGCGGCAACCTTCTGATCGTACTGCCGGACACCTTCGGCACCGCGGCGTTCCTGCGCGACGCACCGGACTGGGTCGCCGACTGGACCGGCTTCCGCCCCGACAGCGCGCCGCCGATCGAAGGCGGCGAGAAAATCATTTCCTGGTGGCGCGAAAAGGGCAAGGACCCCAAGCAGAAGCTGCTCATCTTCTCGGATGGGCTGGAGGTCGAGACCATCGAGGAAACCTACCGTCACTTCCGCGGTAAGGTGCGCATGTCCTTCGGCTGGGGCACCAACCTGACCAACGATTTCGAGGGCTGCGCGCCGACCGAGACCAACCGGCTAGACGCCATCTCGCTGGTCTGCAAGGTCACCGAAGCCAACGGCAGGCCGGCGGTCAAGCTTTCCGACAATCCGGCCAAGTCGACAGGCGACGAGAAAGAGATCGAGCGCTATTTGCGCATCTTCGGCCAGAAGGACCGCGTGGAGCAGTTGGTGAAGGTGTGAGGTAGGGGAACTCTTGCGTAGTATGAGTTCCTTCGCGCCCCCCTCTGTCCTGCCGGACATCTCCCCCACGAGGGGGGAGATTGCGCCCTCATTGCTGCTTTCGCCAATCGCTAAAGTTGCAGAAGGAGAGCCGACGGCGGAACCGCCGATCTCCCCCCTTGAGGGGGAGATGTCCGGCAGGACAGAGAGGGGCGCCGTAGAGCGCTGCATTTCTGCAATCAGGCCCTTTCCCGGCCGTGTCATTTCCTTGGCTCTCCTGTCGCCCAGGCCCGCCTTCGCCCACGCCTCCGACCGCGGCCACGTCCTGCTTCTCCCCACCGGCTACTACGTCGTCGGTGGCGCGCTCGCGGTTGCCGCCAGCTTCCTTGTCCTGGCGCTACTGCCGCCGGACTCCCTCGACCGCTTCTGGCGCAAACGCCTGCCGCTTTTTACCTTCGGCGACGGCGCGCGGACTGCCGTCAGCCTGGTATCCTTTGCCGGCTTTGCAATTCTGATTGCCGCCGGCCTGTTGGGCAGCCGCGATCCGCTTTCCAATCCGATGCCGCTGACCGTATGGACGCTGCTCTGGGTTGGCCTGGCTCTGTTGCAGGGGCTCGCCGGCGATCTCTGGTCGTGGCTCAACCCCTGGTACGGGCCATGCCGCGTCGCCTCGCGCCTATCTGGCAGAACGCAGCCGTATCTGCTCCCCCAACGGCTCGGCTATTGGCCGGCTTTCCTGCTGTTCTTCGCCTTCGCCTGGTTCGAGCTGATCGACCCTGCGCCAGACGATCCGGCGCGGCTGGCGTGGGCGGCAGGCCTCTATTGGCTGCTGAGCTTTACCGCGATGATCGTCTTCGGCTATCGCGACTGGAGCCGCAGCGGTGAGTTCCTGACCGTGTTCTTTTCCATGGTGGCGCGCTTCGCCATCGTCGAACGTAGTGCAGACGGCCGGCTAAAACTCTGCTGGCCGGGCGCCAAGCTGCTCGCTGCCGCGCCGCTACCGCTCAGCGGCGTCGCTTTCCTGCTGCTTGCGCTGTCGTCGGTGTCCTTCGACGGCCTGTCGAAAACCTTCTTCTGGCTAGGCTGGTTCGGCATCAATCCGCTGGAATTTCCGGGACGCACCGCTTTGATCGGCATCGGCAGCTTCGGCCTTGTGCTGAGCTTTGCCGTGCTTGCGGCCGTGTTCGCGCTCGCCGTCTTTCTTGGCCAGAACCTTGCCGGCAGCAAGCATTCGCTCGGTCACGCCGCCGGGCTTTTGGTCTGGTCGATCGTACCGATCGCGCTCGCCTACCACTTCGCGCATTATCTGACGGCGCTGCTGGTCGACGGCCAATATGCGATTGCCGCTCTCTCCGGCCCGTTTGCGCTGGGCTGGAACCTGTTCGGTACCGCCGACATGTCAATTGAAGCCGGCGTCGTCGCCGGTGCCGGTTCGGCGTGGTGGCTGTGGAACCTCCAGGCCGGCGTCATCATAGCCGGCCACATGCTTGCTGTGCTTGTCGCCCATGGCTTGGCCTGGCGGCTGCACGCCATTCCGGCTCGCGCCGCGGTCAGCCAGTTCCCGCTCACCGTGCTGATGATCGCCTACACCGTCCTCGGCCTATGGCTGCTTGCGACGCCGAGCGCCGGATGAACGAGGTGTGCGATGCCCGTCAATCGAACCTTGGGGAAAGCTCGCTTGCCACGTCAGAGCTTTGGTGATTTAGTTTGTACACATGCAATTTTCGCCCCTCTTAACAAGAGTGGCCTGCCTGCTACAGCCATTGGTCAAAGCTCAAAAACAAGGGGAACTGCCGTGACTGACAAGAATGGGTTTTTCGATCTCTCCAGATCCGCTCTCACCCGCCGCACGGCGCTGAAGGGCCTTGCCGCCGGCGCCGGTCTTGCCGTCGCGCCGGGTTTCGTGCGTTACTGCCAGGCGCAGAGCTCGGCGCCGATCAAGATCGGCTTCCAGTCGCACCGCACCGGCATCGGCGCCGCCTATGGCCGCTGGTACGAGAAGACCACAGCGGCTGCCGTCAAGGCGATCAACGAAGCCGGCGGCATCAACGGCCGGCCGGTCGACGTGATCATCGAGGATGACGGCACCGATCCCGGCCGGGGCGCCGAAGTCGTCGGCAAGTTCGCCTCTCAGCACAAGACCGATATCGTCTACGGCACGCTGTTTTCGCATGTCGTCATCGGCTCGGCGCCGGCCGCCGGCGAGGCCAAGATGCCCTATTTCGTTGTCAGCGAAGGCCACCACGTCGCCTCGACCAAGTTGAACCGCTACGTCTTCCAGCCCGGCATCACCGATGTGAAGAGCCAGATCCAGTCGATGGCGCCGTGGATTGCCGCCAATGCCGGCAAGAAGGTGACGCAGATATTCCCCGATTTCGCTTTCGGCTACGACCATCGCGACTACCTGCCGCCGGCGCTGAAGGCGCAAGGCGCCGAGGTTATCGCCCAGATCGCGATTCCGCCGACGGAATCCTCTTTCACCAAATATTTTCCGCAGATCCCCGCGGAGACCGAGGTGATCTACCACGTCATGGTCGGCCCGGCGGTGCTCACCTTCGTCAAGGAGCTCGGCGAGTTCTACGGCTCCAATCGGCCGCAATTGTTCGGCTTCATCGATTCGCTCGAAGCTACCGACATCAACAGCCCCGGCCTCGAATTCCTCGACGGCAGCCATTTCTGGGAAGGTTCGCCGCGCTACGCGCAGCCCGACGATTCCCCTGCACAGAAGGCCTACCGCGCCGCAGTCGGCATCGACGACAATGGTGCCGCCGTCGGCGACCCCAAGGACGTCTCCACCGCCGCGCATATGTTCGGCTGCTGGGAAACGCTCTACGTCGTCAAGAAGGCGATGGAGGATGCCGGCTACAAGGGCCCGGAAGACCGCGCCAAGCTGGTCGAGGCGACCGAGGCGTTGACCGAGTTCGCCGAGGGGCCCGAGCATCCGCAGGGACCGAAAACCTTCAACGGCAAGATCCACCAGTGCTTTGGTATCCAGAACATCTCCAAGGTCGAAGGCGGCCGGCTGAATGTCGTCCACAAGACCAAAATCGAGGACGGCCTCTACGAGCCGGAAGGGGATTACACGACGCAGGCGCTGTGAGCTTGGTTTCATTAAGCACAGTGCGCTTCGGCCCACCCCCCTCTGTCCTGCCGGACATCTCCCCCTCAAGGGGGGAGATTGGCAGTTCCTGCGAAGGCGACCGCTTTCCGACCTCGACGATTGGCGAAAGCGGTGATGACAGCCAATCTCTCGCCTCGAGGGGGAGATGCCAAGTTTTGGCAAAGAGGGCAGGCCAGAGGGGGGTGCTTCGCGCATCCGCCGGTGCTTAGCCGATGCACTTCGGACCTCACCTTCTCCTCGCCGCCCTCGAAGGCCTCGTCACCTCCGCCGTGCTGGCGCTGACGGCGCTTGGGCTGTCGCTGGTGTTCGGCGTCATGCGCGTCGTCAATGTCGCGCATGGCGAGTTCTTCATGCTGGGCGCGGTGCTTGCCTGGGCGATCTCAACGGCGATATCCGACCATCCGGCGCTCGGCTTCCTGGCCGCCCTGGTGCTGGCGCCGCTGATCGTCGGCCTGATCGCGCTGCTCGCCGAACGGCTGGTGCTGCGCCGGCTCAACTACAATCCGGAAGCCACCATCGTCGCCACCATCGGCATGCTCTACATCATTCAGCAATTGGCGCTGACCTTCTACGGCCCGGAGGCGCGGCCGGTGGAGCCGCCGTTCAGCTACCGCATCCTCCTGCCGTGGTTCGGTTATTCCGGCTACAAGCTGTCGATCATCGCCGCGTCGGCGCTGCTGCTGGTCGCGACCTGGCTGGTGCTGACGCGCACGAAAATCGGCCTCGTCATGCGCGCCACGCAATATGACAGCGAGACGGCGCAGGCCTTCGGCATCCCGGTGACGAGAGTCTATGCCGGTGTTTTCGCGCTCGGCGCCATGCTGGCTGCTGTCGCCGCGGTGCTGATCGTGCCGATCAGCCAGGCCCACTATCTGATGGGACAGGACCCGCTGTTGCTGTCGTTCATCGTCGTCATCATCGGCGGCCTCGGCTCGCTGCGCGGCACGGTCGTCGCCGCGGTGCTGATCGGCCTTTCCGACGGCATCATCTCGGTGTTCTTCTCACCGACGCTGGCCAAGATCATCGCCACCTTGCTCGTCGCCATGGTGCTGGTGTTCCGGCCGCAGGGCCTGTTCGGGACGACATCGCGATGAAGGATGCTTCGCCGGCAAAGCCATATGCGCTGCACCTCGGCGTCATCGCCCTGCTTTTCGGGCTTAGCTTCGTCCTGCCGGAATACCATCACGGCCTGCTCGCCCGCATCATGGTACTGGCGGTCTTCGCCATGGGCTACAATCTGCTGTTCGGCTATGTCGGGCTGCTCAGCCTCGGCCATGCCATGTTCTTTTCAGCCGGGCTCTATGGCGCCGGCCTTGCCGTCATCCATCTCGGCTGGAGCGTGCCGGCCGCCTTCGCAGCCGGGCTTGCCTGCGGCGCGCTGCTTGCGCTGGCGATCGGGCTGCTGGCGCTGCGCACCTCCGGCGTCGCCTTCATGATCGTCACTATGATGTTCGCGCAGGTATTCTATCTCGTCATCCTCTATTTCGCTGCCTGGACCGGTGGCGACCAGGGCATGGTCGTGCCGCAGCCGATGCGTGTCCTTGTCCTGGGCAGCACGTCACTCGACCTCACCAACCCGACCGTGCGCTATATGAGCGCGCTGGCACTGTTCTCGATCGTGCTGCTCATAAGCCTGGCGATAGTCCGCTCCGGCTACGGTCGCGTGCTGGTCGCGATCCGCGAGAACGAAGAGCGGACCAAAATGCTTGGCTACGATACATTTTCCAACAAGCTCGCCGCCGTCGTCATCTCAGGCAGCATCTGCGCGGCTTCCGGCGCGGCCTATGCGCTGCTGTTCGGCTATGTCGGCTCGAGCTTCGCCTCGGTGCAATATTCCATCCTGCCGCTGCTCTGGGTGCTGCTGGGCGGTGCCGCCACCACGCTCGGTCCGCTGATCGGCACGCTGTTCATGTATTATGTCATCGATGTCGCCAGCGGCTACACCTCGGCCTATCTGCTGATCGTCGGCATAGCGCTCATCCTGCTGGTGCTGTTCTTCCCGAGAGGCATTCTCGGCAGCATCCGCCAGCGCTGGCTCGGGTGGTTGCCATGATGCCGCTGCTCACCACCAAAGGCCTGTCGCGCAGTTTCGGCGGCTTGCGCGCCGTCGACGGCGTCGACTTCGCGCTGATGCCGGGCGAGATCCGCGCCATCATCGGCCCCAACGGTGCCGGCAAGACCACCTTCGTCAGCCTGGTCAGCGGCCGCATCCAGCCCTCGTCGGGCATGATCGTCTTCGACGGCGCCGACATCACCAACCTGCCTGCCTACGCCCGGGTTCGCCTTGGCATCGCCTACACGTTCCAGATCACCAGCGTCTTTGCCAATCTCAGCGCCTACGACAATGTTGCCCTGCCGGTGCAGCGCACGCTGACCGACGGCCGCTCGAAGGGCGCGGTTCACACCGGCGTCATGGCGGCGCTCGAGCGCACCGGCCTTGCCGATCGCGCTCAAATGCCGGCCGGGCAATTGTCCTACGGTCACCAGCGCCTGCTGGAAGTGGCGATGGGGCTGGCGCTGAAGCCACGCCTGCTGATCCTCGACGAACCGACGCAAGGCCTGGCCGACAGCGAGATCGACAACTTCATCGAGCTGGTGCGCGAGATCGCCGATAGCGCCACAGTGCTTTTGATCGAGCACAACATGCCGGTGGTCATGCAACTCGCCGACAGCATCACCGTCTTCAACGCCGGCAGGATCTTGGCTGAAGGCACGCCCGAGCAGATCCGCGCCAATGCCGCGGTGCAGGACGCCTATCTGGGGACGACCCATGGCTGAGGCCCAGTCCAAGGCACTGACGATCTCCGGGGTCGACTGCTTCTATGGCGAGGTCCAGGTGCTCTATGGCCTCGATCTTGTCTTGAACGAGGGCGAAGTGCTCTGCCTGTTCGGCCGCAACGGCGCCGGCAAGACGACGACGCTGAAGGCAATCATGGGCATGGTGCCGGTAAGCTCAGGCTCGATCCGGCTCGAAGGGCGAGAATTGACCGGCTTGCCGGCGCACGAGGTGCCCAAGGCCGGCGTCGCCTACGTGCCGCAGGGCCGGCGGCTGTTCGCCGAGATGACGGTGGCTGAAAACATCGAGATCGGCCTGATGGCCCGCAACAAGGGCAAGGCGACGCGCGAAAACGTGCTCGATCTTTTTCCGCTGCTGCGCCAGCGCCTCAGGCAGCGTTCCGGCACGCTGTCCGGCGGTGAGCAGCAGATGCTGGCCATGGCCCGCGCCCTGTGCCTGGAACCACAGGTGCTCCTGCTCGACGAACCAACCGAAGGGCTGATGCCGTCGATGATCGCCAAGATCCGCGAAACCGTGTCGAAGCTGCGTGCGCTTGGCGTGTCGACAATTCTTGTCGAGCAGCGCGTCGATGCGGTGCTGTCGGTCGCAGACCGCGTTTGTTTCATCGAAAACGGCCGCAACCGCGAGACGGTCGATGTCGAGGAACTGCGTTCCGATCCCTCGGCGGTCCGTCGCTATGTCGGCGTCGGATGATCAGGCAAAGAACAGCAAGCCGGCAAGCAGGAATGTCGGGATCAGCACCGCGCCCGACCATGCCATATAGCCAAAGAAGCTCGGCATCTTGATGCCGCGATGCCTGGCAATGGCCAAGACCATGAAATTCGGCGCATTGCCGACATAGGTGTTGGCGCCCATGAACACCGCGCCTGCCGAGATCGCCGCCAGCGTCGAGGCGAGCTCGGTCATCAGATGCTGCGCATCGCCGCCAGCCAGCTCGAAGAACACCAGATAGGTCGGCGCATTGTCGAGGAAGGACGACAGCGCTCCGGTCAGCCAGAAATAGGCAAGGTTGTCCGGCGCGCCGGTCGGCGAACTGACCAGCAGCACCAACGGCGCCAGCGCGCCGTCGAGCCCGGCCCGCAATATGGCGACGACCGGCACGATGCAGATGAAGATGCTGGCGAACAGCTTCGCCACCTCGGCAATCGGCCCCCAGTTGAAGGCGTTTGCGCCGCGAAATTCCTTCGGCGAGACGACAAGCGAAGTGAAGGCCAGTATCAGGATGGCGGCGTCGCGCACCAAGTTCTGCAGCTCGAGGCTGACGCCCTGAAAAGAGAAACTCACTCCCGGCTTCCAGGCAGCGGAAATCAGGATCGCGGCGATTACGCCGGCCAGCAGCGGGATGTTGGCCAGGCCGCGAATGCGCACCTTGCTGTCGGGCGTCGGATCCTTGATCTTCGGCGCGCCTTCCTCCCGGCGATGCATGATGATGTCGATCGCCAGGAAAACAGCCAGCACCACGCCGGCGACGAACAGCGTCTCCGGCAGCAGGTGAACTGTCGTCCAGAAGAAATCGACGCCGCGCAGAAAGCCGACGAACAGCGGCGGATCGCCCAGCGGCGTTAGCGACCCGCCGATGTTGGACACCAGGAAGATGAAAAAGATGACGACATGGGCGTTGAAGCGCCGGTTGTCGTTGGCGCGGATGAGCGGCCGGATCAGGATCATCGAGGCGCCGGTTGTGCCAATGATCGAGGCAAGCAGCGCCCCTCCCATCAACAGCCCGGCATTGACCAGCGGCGTGCCGTGTATGTTGCCGGCAACGAAGATACCGCCCGAAATGGTGAACAGCGCAAACAGCAGGATGATGAACGACATGTATTCGGTGAGCAGCGCATGCAGCACCGCCTGCGTGGCGGACGGGATGCCGAAGGCGATAGCCAGCGGCCCGATCACCAACGCTGCCCAGAAGGCAGCGATCTTGCCGTAATGGTGCTCCCAAGCATGATGGAACAGCAGCGGGCCGGTCGCAATGCAAAGCAATAGCCCGGCAAACGGCAGCACCCACCAAAGCGACATGGCGGCGCCCGGCAATTCGTGCGCTTCGGCCGCGAGAACCGCATTCGGAGAAAAGATTGCTGCAATAAGTGCAGCACTTGCCGTCAACGCCGCAAACCGCATGAAGCCCCTCAAAAGTCTGTCAGGTTCGGCTGGATGACGTTCAAATCAGTGTCACGCCGGCATCGCGCATCCGGCCCAGCATCCTCTCCACGGAGCCGTTGAGGTCGATGCCGCGGCAGGCGTCGAGCCGCACGGACGTCTCAAAACCGAGCTTGACCGCGTCGAGCGCCGAAAAGGCGACGCAGAAATCCGTCGCCAGGCCGACCAGGGTCAGCGTCTCGATGTTCCGATCCCGGAGATAGCCGGCAAGGCCGGTCGGCGTCGTCCGGTCGTTCTCGAAGAATGCGGAATAGCTGTCGATCGCAGGACGGAACCCCTTGCGGATCACCAGCTCGGCCTTGCTCCAGGCGAGGCCCGAATGGAAATCCGATCCCAGGCTGCCCTGGATGCAGTGATCCGGCCACAGCGTCTGGTGGCCATAAGGCACGTCGATCGTTTCGAACGGGTGCTTGCCGGGGTGGCTGGAGGCAAAGCTCGAATGGCCGGCAGGGTGCCAGTCCTGCGTCAGCAGGACGTGCTCGGTCCGCCGGATCAGGTCATTGACCAACGGCACGATTTCGTCGCCACCGGCCACTTCAAGGGCGCCACCCGGGCAGAAATCGTTCTGCAGGTCGATAACGACAAGCGCTTCGTCGGCCATGGAGCCTCCTTATTTTCTTGGTCTTGAGCTTAGGCTCCAATGAAAACGCGACCGGACGCAGAAACTTGACCAGATGGCCGGCTGCGTCAACCTCTCATGGCATAACAAACGCATTCCGGGTGCACCGGTGCCAACAGTCGTGCAAACTCTGGCTTTGACAATTCCTGCCGGCTTGATATCATTTGCATACGAATGAATTTCCTGCCTTGAATGCTCGGGAAAATCTTTCGGCAGGATCCCCTCTCGGGAAGCCCATTCTGGGAAGGCAAAGCGTGATCCGTTACGCAAAACCCACCACGGTCGACGATGCCCTCGCTTTGCTGGGCGAAGGGCAATGGCGCATCCTCGCCGGCGGCACCGACTTCTATCCGGCACAGGGCAGCAAGCCTTTCCGCGACAATGTCCTCGATATCAATGGCCTGGTGGCATTGCGCGGCATTGCCGAAGCCGAAAACCATTGGCTCGTCGGCGCACGCACCACCTGGACCGATCTCGTCCGCCATCCTCTGCCGGCGGCTTTCGACGCGCTGAAGCAGGCGGCGCGGGAAGTCGGCTCGGTGCAGATCCAGAACGTTGCCTCGATTGCCGGCAATCTCTGCAACGCCTCGCCGGCCGCCGACGGCGTGCCGGCGCTGCTGGTGCTCGATGCCGAAGTCGAACTGCGTTCCGCTGTGGCGACCCGGCATCTGCCCCTTGCAGAATTCATCCTCGGCAACCGTCGCACCGCACTGCAGCCCGGCGAAATGGTCACGGCAATCCGCATTCCCAAACCCGCGACCGCCGGCAGCTCCGCCTTCGTGAAACTCGGCGCGCGGCGTTATCTCGTCATCTCCATCGCCATGGCCGCCGCACGCCTGGCCGTCGAAGATGGTATGGTCAGGAACGCGGCCGTCGCCGTCGGTTCCTGCTCGGTTGTCGCCAGGCGCCTGGCGGGTGTCGAGGCGGCGCTACGCGGCCGGCCCGTCGGCCACGCGCTGGCCACTGCGATCCAATCCGCACCGATGGACGAGCTGTCGCCGATCGGCGACGTGCGCGGCAGCGCCGAATATCGGCTGGACGCTGCGCGCGAGATCGTCGCCCGCGCCGTGCTTGGTGCGATGGGCGCTGTTCCCGACGAAAGGGCGGCGGCCTGATGGGCATGGAGCGCGCCGACATCGCCTTCGAAGTCAACGGCGCCGCCGTCAGCGTTTGTGTGCCGCCGGTGCGGCGGCTGTCCGCGGTGCTGCGCGACGAGTTGCGGCTGACCGGCACCAAGATCGGCTGTGATGCCGGCGATTGCGGCGCCTGCACGGTGCTGGTCGACGGCGAGCCGGTCTGCGCCTGCTTGATGCCCGCGGCTTCCGCCTCCGGCACCGTGGTGACGACAGTCGAAGGCCTCGCCAATGGCCGGTTGTCGGCGCTGCAGGCTTCGTTCCTCAGCCATGGCGCAGCGCAATGCGGCGCCTGCACGCCCGGCCTGCTGGTCGCGGCAACGGCACTCCTGGACAGGACGCCTTGCCCGAGCGAGGCCGAAACGCAGGATGCACTGGGCGGCGTGCTCTGCCGCTGTACCGGCTACCGCAAGATCGTCACCGCGGTGATGGATGCCTGGCGCCACGCCGACGGCCTCGATCAGCGCATGCCATCCTCTGGCCATGCCGTCGGCTCCTCCCCGATCCGCCTCGATGGCCTTCCGAAAGTCACTGGCGGCGAAAAATTCGGCGGTGATTCATTCCCGGCTGACGCATTGTCGGTGCTGGTGGTCCGCTCGCCGCATTATCGTGCCGCTTTCACTTTTGGCGACCTCGGCAGTTGGGTGAAATCCCGTCCCGGCATTGCCGGCGTCTTCACCGCCGCCGACATTCCGGGAAAGAATTGTTTCGGCGTCATCGCGCCCTTCGCCGACCAGCCGGCGCTGGCCGAAGGGGTTTCGCGCTTTCGCGGTGAGGCGGTGGCGCTGGTTGCCGGCGAACGCGAGGCTATCCTCGATCTCGACCTTGCCGATTTTCCTGTCAGTTGGACCGAGTTGCCGCATTTTCTGGAAACTGGCGAAGCGCAGGCCGGCGGTGCGCCACTGGTCCATGAAAACCGGCCCTCGAACCTGCTCACCTCCGGCTTCGTCGAGCGTGGCGACCCGGAAGCCGCGCTTGCCGGTGCGGCTTTCGTCGTTTCCGGCGCCATCGACACCTCCTATGTCGAGCACGCCTATATCGAACCGGAAGCCGGCTATGCCTTCATGGACGGCGACACGCTGGTGGTCGTCGCCTGCACGCAGGCGCCCTATATGGACCGCGACGACACGGCAAAAGTGCTCGGCCTTGCCCCGGAAAAGGTGCGCATCGTGCCGACCGCCACCGGCGGCGGCTTCGGCTCCAAACTCGACGTCTCGCTGCAACCGCTCATCGGCCTCGTCGCCATGAAAACCGGCCGGCCGGCGGCGCTCGCCTACAGCCGCACCGAATCGATGATCTCGACCACCAAGCGCCATCCGGCTCTGATGAGAGCGAGCATCGGCGCCGATGCCGACGGCCGTGTCACCGGCATGGTCTTCGCCGGCGATTTCAACACCGGCGCCTATGCCAGCTGGGGGCCGACGGTCGCCAACCGCGTGCCGGTGCACGCCTCCGGCCCCTATGCGACGCCGAACTATCGCGCCGAAGGCCGCGCCATCCACACCAACGGCCCGATTGCCGGCGCCTTTCGCGGTTTCGGCGTGCCGCAGGCGACGATCATGCAGGAGACCCTCTATGACGAGCTGGCCGACAAGCTCGGCATGGATCGGCTCGCCTTTCGCCTGAAGAACTGCCTTCGGAACGGATCCGAAACAGTCACCGGCCAGCGGCTCGAGTCGGGCGTCGGCATCGCCGACTGCCTCGAGGCCCTCCGTTCACATTGGCAGCGTGCCGTTCGCGATGCCGAAGCGTTCAATGCCGGTAGCAGCATCAAAAAACGCGGCGTCGGCATCGCTTCTTGCTGGTACGGCTGCGGCAACACCTCGCTGCCCAATCCGTCGACCATCAAGGTCGGCATCTCGGCATCGGGCGCAGTCGTCCTGCATCAGGGTGCGGTCGATATCGGGCAAGGCTCGAACACTGTCATCGCGCAGATCTGCGCCGATGCGTTGGGTCTTCCGCTCGAAAAATTCCTGCTGAAAGGCGCCGACACGGCGATCACCCCCGACGCCGGCAAGACCTCGGCCTCGCGCCAGACCTTCGTCACCGGCAAGGCCGCCGAAAAGGCCGGCCGCGCCTTGCGCGAGGAGATCTTGCGTTTCGCCAATGTCTCGGAAAAGGCGGCGATTGCGCTGGACGGCACAAGCCTGAGCATCAGGGAAGGCGAAGCGACCCGCCGCGTCGATCTTTCCTCGCTGAAGGCAGACCCCGAAGGCTTTGTCTTTCGCGCCGAGGAAAGCTACGACCCGCCGACGCTGCCGCTCGATGCCAAGGGCCAGGGCAAGCCTTATGCCGTCTATGGCTATGGCGCCCAGATCGCCGAACTGGAGGTCGACCTCAGGCTCGGCACCGTGAAGCTTATAAAAATCACCGCCGCTCACGATGTCGGCAAGGCCATCAACCCTTTACTGGCAGAGGGCCAGATCGAGGGTGGAATCGCCCAGGGCATCGGCATGGCGCTGATGGAGGAATTCATCCCCGGCCGCACCGAAAACCTGCACGATTATCTGATCCCGACGATCGGCGACGTGCCACCGATCGAGACCATCCTGATAGAAGTTCCGGATCCGGAAGGACCCTTCGGCGCCAAGGGTTTGGGCGAGCATGTGCTGATCCCGACGGCGCCGGCGATCCTCAACGCCATCCGCCACGCCACCGGTGTGCTGGTCACCAAAATTCCGGCGACGCCGACCCGCATCCGCGCCGCCATCCTCGACAAGGAGGCGCGCCGATGAGCGAGCTTGCCGAACGCTTCGAGACGCATGATCCCGGCGAGAAGCTGGTGGCCGAGAAGATCCGCTGCGATGCCTGTCCGGTCATGTGCTACATCGCCGATGGCCGCACCGGCGCCTGCGACCGCTACGGCAATGTTGGCGGCAGGATCGTGCGGATGGATCCACTGACCATCCTCGACCACGCGGCCGAGACCGGCGCCGCAATCGTACCCTTTGCCGAAGAAGGCGAGGCATGGGACGGCGAACTGGTCAACACCGGCCGCCGCTTCGTCACCGCCATCGGCGCCGGCACCACCTATCCCGATTACAAGCCGGCGCCCTTCATCGTCAGCCAGGAGGTCGAGGGCGTCGATCTGGTCACCGTCGTCACCGAGGGCATCTTCTCCTATTGCGGCGTCAAGGTGAAGATCGACACCGACCGTCATATCGGCCCCGAAACGGCGACGGTCCGTGCCCAAGGCGAGGCGATCGGCCATGTCACGACCGGCGAATACGGCTCGCAGATGCTGTCGCTGGGCGGCGTACATCATTTGACCGGCGGCTCGAAGGCTGAAGGGCGCGCCACCTGCGACGCCATGCTCGCCCTGTGCAACCGCAAACCGGTTGAACTCGTCATCGACGGCGGCGCCACCGTCATCGTCGAAGCCGGCAAGCCGCCGGTCATCGACGGCAAGCTCGAGCAGCGGATGCGCGTCGGCTGCGGTTCGGCTACTATAGGCATGTTCGCGACCCAATGGCGCGGCCTTGTCGACGAGGTGGTGGTGGTCGATGACCACATCACCGGCGTCGTCTCCGAGCATCAGGCCGGCAAGGTGCTTGGCTGGCAGGATACCGGCATCAAGATCATCGGCCGCCGTTCGACGCCGGGCCGTTATTTCAAGGTGTCGGAGCCCGGCCTCGGCTGGGGCGGCACCAGCATTTCCGACCCGCTGTCGATCCTTGGTGAATGGAACGCCAAAAAGGGTGCGCGCCCCGGCATGTCGCTGCTGATGGTCTCGACCACCGGTGAGCAATTCGCCTATTACGAGCTCGACGACGAACTGAAGCCGGTCCAGAAACCGTTCCCGGAGCGGCTGCGGAAGTCGGTCGAACTGATCGAGGACAATTGCGAGCCGGCGCTCTGCACCGTGCTTTTCGTCGGCGGCGCCGGCGGCTCGCTGCGCGCCGGCGTCACCGAGAACCCGGTCAATCTGACCCGCTCGGTGCAGGGCTTGACGACCTATGTGACGGTCGGCGGCGCGCCGGTCTATGTCTGGCCGGGCGGCGGCATCACGCTGATGGTCGACGTCACCCGCGTGCCGGAAGGCGCCTTCGGCTATGTGCCGACCCCGGCGCTGGTGGCGCCGATCGAGTTCACCATGCGCCACGACGATTATGTCAGGCTTGGCGGCTACGAAGGCGAAATCCGCAGCGTCGACGATATCCTGGCCAAGGGCGGCGAATATCTCAATCCGCGCCGCGGCACGGCCGCACCCCGTGACAATCCCTGGCCGCCGCTGGCGCAGTTGCGTCGCGCGGTCGCAAACGGGGCCGGGCGATGAACGGCCCGCAGGCGCATTGGCTCGAGGACGGCCGGAGGCTTCATCTCAATCATGGGCCGATCGACCTGATCGTCGAGGCATTCGGCGAGGCGAGTGAATGCAGCGCCGCATATCGCCAGGCAGTGGCGCGCTTCCAGACAATCCTGCCCGAACTGGTCGAAGAGTTGCCCGAACTGCGGCGCCCGGCCGCCTCGCGGCCACGTGCTTTCGCTGGCCCGACGGCGCGCCGCATGGAAGCGGCGGTCGTTCCGCTAGCGAAACAATTCATCACACCGATGGCGGCCGTCGCCGGCTCGGTAGCCGACGAAGTGCTTGGCGCGCTGCTTGCCGGCCGCCCGCTCGAGCGCGCCTATGTCAACAATGGCGGCGACAGCGCGATCTATCTCGGCCACGGGCAGTCGATGACGCTTGCCATTGCCGGGACAGGTCATGGGTTGGCAGATCGTCTCACGATCCGCCCCGAAGACGGGATCCGCGGTGTCGCGACAAGCGGTTGGCGCGGCCGCTCCTTTTCGCTGGGCATCGCCGACGCGGTCACGGTGCTGGCGCGAACGGGTGCTGAAGCCGATGCCGCCGCGACCTTGATCGCCAACGCCGTCGACCTGCCCGGTCATCCGGCCGTTAGGCGCGTACGGGCGCGTGATCTCGCACCTGACAGCGACCTCGGCGACCGTTTGGTGACGCAGGGCGTGGGGCTGCTTTCCGCCGCTGAAATCGCTATTGCGCTGGAAGGCGGATTTGCCGTTGCCGAGGAGTTTCGGCGGCGCGGCCTGATTGCCGCCGCGGCGCTTTTCCTCGGCGGTCAGGCGCGCATCGCAGGTCCGATGGCGCTCGCCAATAAAGTTTTAGAGAGGGAAATTGCTCATGCCTGAGTTTCCGATCCGCAAGATCGCCGTGCTGACCGAAGAGATTTTTCACGAAGGCGGGCCGGTGGCGAAGGTGCCGCGGCGCCGCGCGGCGGCCATGGCTGTGGTCAAGAACCCGTTCGCCGGCCGTTACGTCGAGGAACTGCAGAGCGCCATGGAGGATTTGAAGCCGCTCGGGCTGCTGCTCTCCGACAGGCTTATTGCCGCATTGGGCGGCGACGTCAAACAGATCGACGGTTACGGCAAGGGCGCCATCGTCGGCATGGCGGGCGAGCTGGAGCATGGCGCGCTGTGGCATGTGCCGGGCGGCTATGCCATGCGCGAACGGCTCGGCGACGCCAAGGCGATCGTGCCCTCGGCGAAGAAGGTCGGCGGCTTCGGCGCGCGGCTCGATGTGCCGCTCGGCCACATCAACGCCGCCTATGTGCGCAGCCATTTCGATGCCATGGAAATCGGCATCAGCGATGGCCCCCGTCCCGACGAGATCCTGTTTTGCCTAGCCATGACCTGCGGCCCGCGCGTGCACGACCGCATGGGTGGGCTGGCGGCCAAGGACATTAAGGCATGGGATGGGCTGCGGTGAGCGCCGAGGACAATCTGCTCAAGCTGGTCGAGGCCGAGGAGCCTGACGAAAACGACTATCGCTTGCAGGAGCAGGTCGGCTTCATCCTGCGCAAGGCGCATCAGCGCCATGTCTCGATCTTCGCCGCACACATCGCCGATCTGACGCCGCCGCAATTTGCCGCTTTGGCCAAATTGCGCGACGTCGGCGAGACCTCGCAGAACCAGCTTGGCAGCCTGATCGCCATGGATGCGGCGACCGTGAAGGGCGTCATCGACCGGCTGAAAGCGCGTGGCTTTGTCGAACTTAGCAAACACGAAATCGACAAACGGCGCCTGCTGGTCAATCTGACCGCCGAGGGGCGCGACGCGATCGAGCAGCTGATTCCGCTTGCCCGTGAGATTACGCAGGAAACGCTGGCGCCGCTTTCCGCCAAGGAAGCGGCCATTTTCATGAAGCTGCTGGCCAAGCTGGCTTGAGCTGCTGCCTGCCGGCATTTGGTTGTTGTTCCTGCCGGGCGCTGAGCGCCCGGCAGGAAAGCCTCGTCTCAGAGGCCGTTGTCCTTCAGGATCTGGGCGGCATTTTCCTTGGTGATCTTCTGCGTCGGCAGGGTGATGGTCTTTTCCACCTTCTCCCCGTTCAGGAACTTGATCGCCTGCCGCAGCCCTTCGGCGCCCGGCGTCACATAAGTGAACGTCGCCGTCAGCTCGCCATTGGCGACGAGCTGCACGCCTTCATTGGGCAGGCCGTCGATGCCGATGAACTTGATGTCCTTCTCACGTCCGACGTCCTTGGCGGCAAGATAGGCGCCATAGGCCATCGGATCATTGTGGCCGTAGACGAGATCGATCTTCTCGTTGTTGCGCAGCGCCGTCGCCATGATGTTGTAGGCCTGGTCCTGCTTCCAGTCGCCCGACTGTTGGTCGAGCAGGTATTTTATGCCCGGCTCCTTGTCGGTGAATTCATGGAAACCGTCATGGCGGTCGTGTGCCGGCTGGGTGCCCATGCCGCCCCAGATCTCGACGACGTTGCCGGCGGCCTTGCCCTTGCCGCCAAGCAGCTCGACGGCATATTCACCGGCAGCCCGGCCGATCAGCTTGTTGTCGCCGCCGACGAACTGCGTGTAGTCGTTGGTTTCGACGTTGCGGTCGAGCACGAAGACTGGGATCTTGGCATCGATCGCCTGCTGCACGACACCGGTCAGGCCGGCGGATTCTTTCGGTGATACCAAGAGCGCATCGACCTCCTGACGGATAAGGTTTTCGACATCGGCGACCTGCTTCTCGGTCTTGTCCTCGCCGTCGGTGATGATCAGCTCGACTTCCGGATGCTTGGCCGCTTCGGCCAGGATGTCCTTGTTGAACTGGGCGCGCCAGGGTTCGATGGTCGTCACCTGCGAGAAGCCGATCTTCCACTTCTTGTCCTGCGCATGGGCGCCGCCGGCAAGCATGGCGGTCGTGGTCAGGAGTGCCGCTGTCAGCCCGGCGAGCTTCAACAATTCACGTCGTTTCATTTCTTGTTTCCTCCAATATTCAGAGACGCGGTCTCTTGCGACGGCCGCTTTGCCGCGGCCGTTTCCTTGTGCGCTTGCCCACCGGGCAGTCGCAGATAGAAAAGAAGATCACCGGCACTGCGCTCCTGTACGAGCACGGTACCGATGATGATCATCCCCTTCAGCACCAGCTGAAGATTCGAATTGATGTTGTGCAGCTGCAGGATGTTGGAGAGCAGCCCGAAGATCAGCACGCCGCAGAACGTCCCGGTGAGGCTGCCGCGTCCGCCCATCAGGCTGGTGCCGCCGATGACCACGGCGGCAATCGCGTCGAGCTCCAGCCCGGCGCCGGCGTCCGGCTTGCCTTGCCGGTACTGCGCGACATAGAGCACCGCCGCGATGCCGGCCAGCAGCCCTGACACGGCATAGGTGGCGATCTTCACGCGGCCTGCGGCGATGCCCGACAGCCGCGCCGCCTCCTCATTGCCGCCGATCGCATAGACATAGCGGCCGAACGGGGTGAAGCGCAGCACGGCGCCGTAGATCAGGATGGCGCCGAGGAAGAACAGGCCCGGCATCGGGATCACGCCGAATACCAGCGAGCGCAGCATTTCGAAATCGGCGGTGGCATTCGAGCCGGTGTAGACCGGCAGCACCGCATTGTTCTGGCCGGCCGTCAGCCGGGCGATGCCGAGCGCAGTGACCATCATCGCCAGCGTCACGATGAAGGGCTGCAGCCGCCCGGCGACGATGATGAAGCCGTTGAGCGCGCCGAACAGCAGGCCGACGCAAGGCGCCACCAGCAGCACGCCGAGCACGCCGAATTTTGAGCCCACCTGCGGCAGCAGGAACCACAGCACCAGACTGCACAGGATCACCCCGACAATGCCGGGTGTCACCAGCCCGCGAACGCTGTCCAACCTGATGTCGTGCGTGGCCTGCGCGCCGGCGCGGGATTTTTCGATGTTCAGCAGGATGAAACGAGTGACGAGGATGCCGAGGCAAAGGGCTGCCAGGGCAACTGTCGGCACCCCCAGCACCACCGCCGGCGTCACGCCGGGGACCGTCAGCAGCATGGCACAGACGACCGTGCAGATAGCCATCAGCGAGCCGACGGAAAGGTCGATACCGCCGGTGATGATCACCGCAGTCATGCCAGTGGCAATCAGCCCGGTGGTCGACACCTGGCGCAGCACATCGAGCAGGTTGCCGTAGGACAGGAAGATGTTGTTGCCCTTGGAGCTGATCGGCGAGCCGAGCACGCCGATCAGGAAGATGGCGATCAGGCCCCAATAGAGCTTCGTCCGGGACAGGATATGCAAAATGCTCATGCGGCAGGCCTCGTCATCGTCCGTCGCGGCGCCGCAAGCCGCATGATGGCCTCCTCGCTGGCTTGCGCGCGGGACAGGATTCCCGTCTGGCGGCCGTCGGCCATGACCAGGATACGGTCGGAAAGATGCAGCAGCTCCGGCAATTCCGAGCTGATGACGGCGATCGCCAGCCCGTCTCGCGCCAGCTTGAAGATGAGATCGTAAATTTCCCGCTTGGCACCGACATCGATGCCGCGTGTCGGCTCGTCGAGCAGCAGCACCCGCGGCCTCGTCGCCAGCCATTTGCCGATGACGACCTTCTGCTGGTTGCCGCCGGACAGCGTGCCGGCCGGCTGCTCGACGGTCTCGCAGCGAATGCCGAGCGCCTTGACGGCGTCCCGTGCCAGCCCTTGCTCACCGGCCAGCGAGCGCACGCCGAACCGCGCCAGCGCGCCGACCAGCGGCAGCGCGACATTGTCGGTGATCGAGGCCTCGAGATGCAGGCCTTGCGTCTTGCGGTCTTCCGTGACCAGAGCGATGCCGAGCCGGCGCGCATCGCGCGGCGAACGGATTTCTACTGCCTCGCCATCGAGCCTGATCTCACCGCCGGCGCGTCCGCCGCTGGACCCGAAGATGGTTTCCAGGATTTCGGTACGGCCCGAGCCCAGCAGCCCGCCGATACCGAGGATTTCTCCTGCGGCAAGATCGAAGCTGACGCCGTCGAGCACGGTGCGCCAACCATGGCGATTGGGCTTCGACAGCGACAGCTCGCTTACGGACAGGACGGTGTTGCCACCGGGGATGCGGTGCTCCTGGGAGGAAGCAAGCAGGTTTCGCCCGACCATCGCCGAAATTATGGCGTCTTCGTCGAGCTTGTCCATCACCCGCGTCAGGACGTGGCGTCCATCGCGAAACACGGTGACGCGGCTGGCCAGATGCATGACCTCGTCGATGCGGTGCGAAATGTAGACGATCGCCACGCCGCTGTCGGCGAGCTGGCGGATGATGCGGAACAGCCGCTGGCATTCGGCTGGCGAAAGGGCGGAGGTCGGCTCGTCCATGATCAGGATGCGTGCCGACATCGACAGCGCCTTGGCGATCTCGACCAGTTGCTGTTCGCCGACGCGCAAGGCACCGACGCGTGCATCCGGGTCGAGCTCGATGCCGAGCCTTTCCAAGAGCGTTCCGGCGGCGCGGCTGCTCGTCTTGCGGTCGACGATCAGTCCGGCGATCAGCTTCTCGCGGCCGAGAAAAATGTTGTCGGCGACGCTGAGTTCGGGGACGAGGTTCAGCTCCTGGTGGATGATGGCGATGCCGGCGCGCTCGGCCTCGCGGACGCCGGTAAAGCGCACCGGGTGGCCATCGATACTGACCGTTCCGTTATAATCCGTGTAGACGCCGGACAGGATCTTCATCAGCGTCGACTTGCCGGCGCCGTTCTCGCCCATCAGCGCATGGACTTCGCCGCGCCGCAGCTCGAAGCCGACATCGACGAGTGCCGCGATACCGCCGAAGGATTTGGAGATGTGCTCGGCCCTCAGCACGATAGCCGAGCCGTCCGCCGTAGCGCCTTCCGCAGGGATGGAATTGCCGTGCTGCATGACAAGGACGGCCTCCCTCCGTCGTCACCTAACGCCTCAAACGCTAATCTAAACGTTTCGATCATGTCAAGCCAATATCTGGAGCGTAAGATTGTTCCATTTCAATTCTTGCGCAAAATCATAAGATTCCGTACGTATTGCTGCCGCGGAGTGGTGAAACGTTTCGAAAATGACAGCGTCAGGACGAAAAAAGCAGCGCAAATCCACTGCACCGACCATGCTTCATGTGGCCGAGGCGGCGCGTGTTTCCGTGGCCACCGTATCGGCGCTGATCAACGGCACCGCGACCGTCAGCCCCGAGCTCAGCCAGCGCATCGAACAGGCGATCCGCGACATCGGCTACAAGCGCAACGCCATTGCCCGCAGCCTGAAGATGGGCACCACACGCACCATCGGTCTTACCGTCCCCCATATCACCAATCCGTTCTTTACCGACGTGGTTTCGGTCATCCAGCAGGCTTTCGACAGGGCCGGCTACGCCGTCATGCTGTGCTGCACCGACGAGCACCTGAACACGCAGGACGACCAGATCAGGCTGCTGCTCGACCGCATGGTCGACGGACTGATCGTCGCGCGTGTCGGTGACGGCGCGATCCTCAAACGGATTGTCGACGACGCCAATGTGCCCGTCGTGCTGCTCGACCGTGTTTGCCAGGGTGTCGACACCGATGCCGTCGTTCTCGACAATCAGCGCGCGGTGTTCGACGCCATCACTTACCTGATCGATCTCGGCCATCGGCGCATCGGCTACATCTCCGGCTCGTTCGATATCTCGCCGATGCATGACCGCATGGCGGGATACCGCGAGGCCCTCCAGGCCGCCGGCCTGCCGGCCGAGGCCGAACTCGTCCGCTTCGGCAACTTCCATGAAGTAGACGGCTACAACGCCACCATGCAGCTGCTTTCGCTGCACGACCGGCCGAGCGCCATCTTTTCGGCCAACAACCCGATGGTGATCGGCACCATGAAGGCCATTCGCGATATCGGCCTGTCATGTCCGGAGGATATTTCGGTCGCCTGCTTCGACGACTTTCCGTGGTCGGATGTGTTCCGGCCGCAATTGACCACGGTCGCACAGCCGGTGCAGGCGATTGGCGAACAGGCGGCCAATCTGCTGCTCGACCGGCTCGCCGGAAACAGGGATGCGCCGCCGCGCAAGCTGACGCTCAAGGGACGCTTGATGATCCGCAATTCATGCCGTCCGCTAGGTGCGACTGCGCAGAGTGTCAGCGCGTAGCGCTTGGGCTCTGTTCAGAAACTTTGCAATGCCGGACGGACAGCGCTCCCTCTGTCCTGCCGACCCCGGGCCTTCGCAGCCACTACGGGCGTTCGTCTTTCGAAAACCGAGCAATTGAAGGACGCGGCGCCGATCGAGCCAAGTGGCCAACAATCAGCCAGCCGACAGTCAGGAAAATCTTGGCAATCGAAGCATGTCGGTTTAGGAATATGACGAGATGCGGCTGATCGCCCACACGGGCGCCGGCTTGAGTCATGCGCGTGAAATCGATCCTAATCGGGCTGGTACTTGCTGGGATGGTCGCATTCTTCGGCTGCACCACCGGCGGCGCATTTAAGACTTTCCCCTCGGCCTATGGCGGCCTCACCGACGCCGGTTTTCGCGTTCCGCCGGTTCCGATCTACAAGGTCGACCAAAAGTTCCGTCGGCAGACAGTGCCTTATGCAACTGACGAGGCGCCTGGCACCATCATTGTCGATACAGGAGCGAAGTTTCTCTACTACGTGTTGGGAGACGGTCAGGCACTGCGCTACGGCATCGGCGTCGGCAAGGCGGGCTTCGAGTGGCATGGCACTGCTCACGTTGCAAGGAAGCGCGAATGGCCAGATTGGAGCGCGCCGTCCGCGATGATCGTGCGCGAGCAGAAGCGAGGCCGCATCATACCGGCCCATATGGAGGGCGGACTCGTGAACCCGCTCGGGGCGCGGGCGCTTTATCTTTTCAACGAGAAGGGTGACACTGGATATCGCCTGCACGGTAGCCCCGAATGGTGGTCCATCGGCAAAGCCGTGTCTGCGGGCTGCATTCGCCTCATGAACCAGGACATCATCGATCTCTATGACCGCGCCACAATCGGCACCAAGGTGATCGTCATTTAGTGGACGCCGCGTTTCCCGCTAACGGACGAGCATGACGGATCGAAAACCTCCGCGCAAAACGCGCGAAATGTTCGCTATGTTTTCGCACACCTGTTCGCGATCTCCCTGCCTAAGGCCGGCCTTGCCCGCAACAGTGGCAAGTGGCGAACCAACTCTCAGGCAGCTTCCGACAGCGATTTGTGGGCGTCGGCCAGGATCTCGAACGAGCGCACCCGCGCCGCATGGTCGAAAATCTGCGCTGTGACCATCAGCTCGTCGGCGCCGGTGCGGCGCACAAACGCCTCGATGCCTTGCCTGACTGTTTCCGGGGAGCCGACGACGGCGCAGGAAAGCGCTTGGCCGAGCATGGTCTTGGCCATTGGATCGAGGTCGCGCTCATATCCTTCGACCGGCGGCGGCAATCGGCCGGGCCGGCCGGTGCGCAGATTGACGAAGGCCTGCTGCAGCGAGGTGAACAGCAGCCACGCCTCGGCATCGGAAGGAGCGGCGAAGACGTTGAGGCCGAGCATCACATAAGGCTTGTCGAGCTGCTCCGAAGGCTGGAAACGCGAGCGGTAGATCTCCGGAGCATGGTCGAGCTCGGCCGGCGCAAAATGCGAAGCGAAGGCGTAGGGCAGGCCGAGCATGGCGGCAAGCTGCGCGCCGTAGAGGCTGGAACCGAGAATCCAGATCGGCACCTTTTCGCCTTCGCCGGGCACTGCGCGGATGCGTTGGCCGTCTTCGGCCGGCTGCAAGTAACCCATCAGCTCGATGACGTCCTGCGGGAAATTGTCGGCGCCAGCGTCGAGGTTACGGCGCAGCGCCCGTGCCGTGGCCATGTCGGTGCCGGGCGCCCGGCCGAGGCCGAGATCGATGCGGCCAGGATGCAGAGCGTTAAGCGTACCGAACTGCTCGGCGATGACCAGCGGCGAATGATTGGGCAGCATGATGCCGCCGGCGCCGACGCGTATCGTATTGGTGCCGCCGGCCACATGGGCAATGACCACCGAGGTGGCGGCGCTGGCGATGCCCGGCATATTGTGGTGCTCTGCCAGCCAATAGCGCCGGTAACCCAGCCGCTCGGCATGACGGGCGAGATCGAGCGAATTGGCGAGTGACTGTGAAGCGTTGCTGCCTTCGACGATCGGCGACAGGTCGAGAACGGAAAGAACGGTCATCGGCGCGGGTTTCCTGTGGGCCGAAGGGATGTAGGAAGCCGTTGCCGAGGCGGCAAATTCAAAATGTTGATGGAGCGCTGAGGGCACAACGGACGTGCGACCGATGCAAGGTCGTGATCTGCACCATCGGGGGGACGCTTTTGACCCTTTAAGCCGCTACTTGTTCACCTCGGAAATCTCGTCGTCCTCGATCGCTGCCGTGTGTTGCGCCGCCAGGAAATTGCCGACATGGCTGAGACCGTCGAAATGATCGCAGAACACCTTGATGACGACCAGCAGCGGCACCGCCAGCAGCGCGCCGACAAAACCCCATAGCCACGACCAGAAGGCGATGGCGATGAGGATCGCCACTGCGTTGATTTCGAGACGGCGGCCGACCACCGTCGGCGTCACGAACTGGCCTTCGACGATGTAGCATAGAACGACGAAGGCCGGCGCCAGCAGCGCGTAGGAAATCGTGTCGAAGCTTATCAGCGCAATGATCGTGACCAGCGTGATGGTGATTAACGCTCCGATATAGGGCAGGAAATTGAGCAGAGCCGCTGCCGCGCCCCAGACCTGCGCGTTTGGCACGCCGAGTGCCCACAGGCCGAGCCCGATGACCACGCCGAGACATGTATTGATGATCGTGACGGTAAGCAGATAGTGCGAGATTTCACGTTCGACGTCGTAGACGACACGCAGTGCCCGCTTCTTTTCGCTGAGACTGGGGAAGGATTGGACGATCTTTTCATAGAACATCGTGCCGGAGGCGAGCAGGAACAGCGACAGGACGAAGACGATGGTGACGCTGGTGCCGGCCGACAGTACATTGCCGGCGGCCTGCGAGAGAATACCGGATGGCGCCATCGCCACCCTCTGAACGCCCGGCTCCTGGGATGTCTGCGTCAGTCCCTCTATCTGGCGCGAAACCTCCACGATCCTTTCGAACGGACGGCGCAGTTGTGCCAGACGTTCGGTAAGCTGCTGGCCGATCGTCGAGGTGTTGTTGATGAGATCGATGACCGGGCCGCTGAGCAGATATCCCGCGACGGCGACGAGGCAGAACGAAAGCAGCACCAGCAGTGTCGCCGAAATGACATCAGGCATGCCATGCTTGCGCAGGAAGCGAACGATCGGCGTCAGCGTTAGCGCCAGCAGGAAAGCCAGAATGACCGGCATGAAGAAGGCGCGGGCGAAGTAAAGCGCGTAGATCGCCATGAGGATGAAGATGCCGACGAGCAGCGAACGCATCAGATGCGCATCCGCCCGCGCCTCGACGCGCGGATCCGGGCTTTCGGCAGCGCTTGCGCCCGAAGCGTCGGGTTCGGCTTTCATTCTGACCCTCGGCGGCACACCGCGATTGGTGCAGACCGTTGGCGAAAACGCCTCTGTCGCTTCAAGGTTCCGTTAGCCGGCGTCACCGGCAAAGCCGCCTCGCGGCCTTGCCGGTGAATCAGGTGACTGGGAATCAGGCAACCGGCGCCGCCACGGCGGGAACGGCCTTCGCAGTTTCCCGGCGCACGATCGGCGCCACTTTGGTGCCGTAGAGTTCGATGGCCTTCATCACCTTGGCGTGCGGCATGGTGCCGATCGCCATTTGCAGCAGGAAGCGGTCGTTGCCGAATATCCTGTGCTGGGCAATGATCTTCCCGGCCACCTGTTCTGGATTGCCGACGAACAGCGCGCCGTTTGGGCCGCGCGATTGGTCGAAATGCGCCCGCGATGTCGGCCCCCAGCCGCGCTCGCGGCCGATGCGGTTCATCACCTCGGCCTGCGGCCCGTAAAAATCGTCGGCTGCCTGGTCCGTGGTGTCGGCAATGAAGCCGTGCACGTTGAGACTGGTGGCAAGGCTTGCCGGATCGTTGCCGGCGCGCCTGGCTGCATCCCTGTAGATGTCGAACAGCGGTGCGAACCGCGCCGGCTCGCCACCGATGATCGCCAGTGCCAGCGGCAACCCGAGCACACCCGCGCGGGCGACGGATTGCGGTGTTCCACCGACGGCGATCCAGATCGGCAATTTGTCCTGCAAGGGCCGCGGATAGACGCCGCGGTTGTGGATCGGCGCGCGCAGACTGCCCGACCAGGTCACCTTGACATGATCGCGGATGGCGGCAGCAGGTCGAGCTTCTCGGCGAAGAGCTCGTCATAATCTTCGAGATTGTAGCCGAACAGCGGAAAGGACTCGATGAACGAGCCGCGCCCGGCCATGATCTCGGCACGGCCGCCGGACAGAAGATCGAGGGTGGCAAACTGCTGGAAGACGCGCACCGGATCGTCGGAGGACAGCACGGTGACAGCGCTGGTCAGCCTTATGCGCTTGGTCTGTTCGGCCGCCGCCGCTAGCGCCACCACCGGAGCCGAGGCAGCATAGTCGGGACGGTGGTGCTCGCCGAGACCAAAGACGTCCAGCCCGACCTGGTCGGCGAGCTCGATCTCCTCGATCAGGTTGCGCAACCGCTCATGCGCACCGATCGCACCGGGACCTGGTTCCGGGCTGACGTCGGCGAAGGTGTAGAGACCGAGTTCCATAGTGTGTCATCTCAGCGTTTTGTCTTGGCGCTACACGTAGCGATCAGTCCGCCGCCCCGCCAGATGCCTGGATGGTGAACAGTGCGGGTGCCTTTCAGCCGAATTCAATCGAAATGGCGTCTCCCGGCTGCAACAGATCAGAATTTCATGGCTGGCATACCGTTTTGGCGCTTGAACTCTCGGTTTTCGCGCGTATGTAAGCCTCGCAAATTGACTTCAGGGAAGTGGACTTGGCTATCTATAGGGAAAAAGACGTTTTCGAGCGGCGCAATGCCGCAAACGAGGCAAAGAAGGCGCTTCTGGAGCGCTTCAAGGCAAAGCCGGCGGCAGATGATCCAGCGGTGCTGGCACGACAGGCCGAGCGCAAGGCGATCCTCGAGGCCCGCGCGATACGCGAGGCCGAAAAGGCCAGGCTGAAGCAGGAAAAGCTGGCGCGCGAAGCGGCCGAAAAGGCCGAGCGCGAGGCAGCTGCCGAAGCGGCACGCATTGCCGCGGAAGAAGCCGCACAGGCCGAAGCGAAGATCCGGGAAGCTGAAGAGAACGAGCGCATCGCCCGTTTTCTTGCCGACGAGGCCGAACGCAAGGCCAAGCGTGATGCGCGCTATGCGGCGCGCAAGCAGCGCACCGGCAGGACGCCGCCCGGCTTCTCCGCGCGATAGCGCTTTCCGGCGCCGATCAGCCGAATTCAAGAATCAGGGCCGCCTTGCAGCGGCCCCGAACGCGTTCGTCTGTCAGAATCGGCTAAGCCGGAGCTTCAGTCCCATGATGCCGCAGACGATTAGCGCGATGCAGGCCAGCCTGATCGCCGTCGCTGGCTCGCCGAGCAGCCATATCCCCAACAGCGCCGTGCCGACGGTGCCGATGCCGGTCCACACCGCATAGGCGGTGCCGACCGGCAATGCCTTCAGCGCCAGGCCGAGCAAGATCAGGCTGACGATCATCGAGGCTACCGTCAGGACGGTCGGCAGCGGCTTCGAGAATCCGTCGGTGTATTTGAGGCCGATCGCCCAGCCGATCTCGAACAGGCCGGCGAACAACAGGAAAATCCACGACATCGGAACGCTCCGTTTCGATGGCTTCCGGGCGATTTCTTGAAAAGCGCAAAAATTGCCTTCGCCGCATCCATAGGGGATGCGCGTGAGCTTAGTGAACAATCATACCGGCCGCGTTTGCGGCCGGTCGAAATAAGCCGAAACGGTAGCTGCGGCTCTACTTGTCCTTCAGCTTCATCGCCTTCACCGGCGGTGCCTTCAGGGCCGGCGCCGGCGCGGGTTTCTTCGCGTCCTTCTTCGGCTTGCGGGCTTCCTTGCCTGCCTTCATCGCACCCTTAGCCATGATTCGTTCCTCCAGTTGACGTCTGGCGAAGTGAAACAAGAGAAAACGCTCGACTGCAAGAGGCCGCTGCCGTGCAGTCGCCCTGGCCGATGGCTGTCAACCGGTTTCTAATTCCCTCGTAAACCGCAGCGGTCCGTGCCATGGTCTTCTTCGCACTGCAGCATCAGCCCTTGCGTTTCGCCGGCTGATGATCGGGCAGGCCGGTCAGGACGACAATGCGGATCCACATCGGTTGCCAGATGAGCTTCGACTTCCCGCAGGAAACACCGCTGATCGCGATGCTAAACGTCCATTATTCGCGCGCATCCGATCTTGAGCGGCCGGACTTCCTGACGTCGAACCCGCCGGTGCCGATCGAAAGCTACCGCGACAGTTTCGGCAATTGGTGCAACCGTCTCGTTGCGCCGGCCGGGCGCTTTGCGTTCGGCACGGACGCGGTGATCCGCGACCCCGGCTCCTTCGAGACGCGCGAGCTGACGGCGTGGCAGCACGAGGTGCGCGATCTGCCGTCGGAGACGCTGCTGTTCCTGCTGCCCAGCCGTTATTGCGAGAGCGACGTGCTGTCGAATGAAGCGTGGCGGCTGTTCGGCAGCACCCCGCTCGGCATTCCGCGCGTCCAGGCGGTCTGCGACTTCGTCCATAACCACATCGCCTTCAACTATTTCAATGCACGGCCGACACGCACCGCCGCCGAGGCCTATCGCGAGCAGAGTGGTGTATGCCGCGACTTTGCTCACCTCGCTGTTGCCTTCTGCCGCGCCCTGAACATTCCGACCCGCTACTGCACCGGCTATATCAGTGATATCGGCCTGCCAAAGCCGTGGTCGGACATGGATTTCGCGGCCTGGATGGAGGTCTATCTCGGCGGCCGCTGGCACGCGTTCGACCCGCGCAACAACGCGCCGCGCATCGGCCGCATCCTGATTGCCTCCGGACGCGATGCCGCCGATGTGCCGCTGACCCACATTTTTGGGCCGGGCGCGCTGGCTGGCTTCAAGGTCTGGACGGACGAGGTCGTCGAATAGCCCGTCGCGCTGCGCTTTTGAACAACTGACCTTGTGAACAACTGGGCACTTCGGGCGTTGTGAGAGCTGTGGAGCGTGGGCGGGCGCTCCGCCAATCTCGGTGCATCAACCAAGGCAGCACACCATGGCGGCGCATGGCGGGTCGAAAAAAGTGATCTATGCGGCGCTCGCCGGAAATCTTGCGATCGCACTGACCAAATTTGCCGCTGCCTTGTTCACGGGCAGCTCGGCAATGCTCTCGGAAGGCGTCCACTCGCTCGTCGATACCGGCAATGGCAGCCTGCTGCTTTACGGCATGCACCGTGCCGCCCGGCCGGCCGACCGCACGCATCCGCTCGGCCATGGCCGCGAGCTGTACTTCTGGAGCTTCATCGTCGCGCTCCTCGTCTTTGCACTGGGTGCCGGCATATCGTTCTACGAAGGCGTGACGCACATCATGGCGCCGGAGCCGATCGCCAACGCCAAGGTGAACTACGCTGTCCTCGGCCTTTCCTTCCTCTTCGAAGGCACCTCTTGGCTGGTGGCGCTGAAGGAATTCCGCCACCAAAAAGGCAGCCACGGCTGGCTCGAGGCGGTGCAGCTCAGCAAGGATCCGAGTGTCTACACCGTACTCTTCGAGGACAGCGCGGCACTTCTCGGCCTCGTTGTCGCCTTCGCCGGCATATTGGCGGCGGAACTGCTGGACATGCCGAAGCTCGACGGCGCCGCGTCGATCGGCATCGCGCTGATCCTGGGCGGGACCGCGATCTTCCTGGCGCGCGAAAGCAAAAGCCTGCTGCTCGGCGAGCCGGCTTCGCCCGAGGTGCAAATGAAAGTATTGGACATCGTCCAGCAGGACCCGGCGGTGCAGCGGGCGAATGGCGCGCTGACGCTGCATATGGGTCCGCAGGAGATCGTCGCCGCTCTGAGCATCGAGTTCGAGGACCACTTGTCGGCGCCCGAGATAGAGACCTGCGTCGAACGCCTCGAGACGCGGCTGAAAGCGGAGATGCCGGAGGTGACGCGGCTGTTCGTCAAGCCTCAGACCACCGGTACCTGGGAACGCCGGAGCAAGGCCTTGGCGGCGTCCGGAGGGGAACCGGCCTAAGGAAAATGGCTTGAGGAAATCGATGCGCCATCGGGCAGTCCCGGTTATGATCGCGGGCAAAAGCTCCAGGAGGAACGAAGATGAAAATCCACGGCGCGTGTCATTGTGGCACTATCACTTACGAGGCCGAAGTCGATCCGGAAAAGACCACCATTTGTCACTGCATCGATTGTCAGAAGCTAACCGGAACGGCCTTTCGCGTCACCGTGCCGGCGTCCGAGGACAATTACAGGATCACCAAGGGCACGCCGAAGATCTATATCAAGACCGGTTCGAGCGGCGCCAAGCGCGCCCAGGCATTTTGCGGTGAGTGCGGCTCGCATCTCTACGCCACGTCGGCGGGCGAGGGACCGAAGGTTTACGGTATCAGGGTCGGCACGGCACGGCAGCGCGAGCAACTGGTGCCGAGAAAGCAGATCTGGCACCGCTCGGCGCTGCATTGGCTGCCGGAATTCGAAGGCACAACCATCATCGAGGAGCAGTAGCGCCAGACCCGGACGAAGCCTCCGGTTCCGGCGCAGCTCTCAATCGTCGCCTTCGACGACCCTTAGCCTCAACTGCCCGGTTTTCGAATCGGCGACGCGCGGGCTGCTTTCCGCTTTTGCTCCGCTGCCATTCGAACCAGCGGTGTCCTCCGCCGGCTGCACGCCAAACTCCAGCGCCTCGATCTTTTGTCCGCGCCTGGTCACCTTCGATGTCGAGACCAGAATGTCGTCGATATCCTTGGCCGATTGGCCAAAATGCGTCTGCAATTTGCGCACCCGCTCGTCTAGCCGGGAGACGTCTTCCATCAGCCGGATAACCTCGCCCTGAATCAGGTGTGCCTGCTCGCGCATGCGGGCATCCTTGAGGATCGCCTGGATGACCTGGATCGACAACATCAAAAGCGATGGCGAGACGATGACGATCCGCGAGCGATGCGCCTTCTGGACAACGGCCTCGAAATTCTCGTGGATTTCGGCGAACACCGATTCCGAAGGCACGAACATGAAGGCGGTGTCCTGCGTCTCGCCCTGGATCAGGTATTTTTCGGAAATATCGCGGACATGCACCTCGATGTCGCGGCGGAAAGCCTGTGCGGCGGACTTCTGCAGTTCGGCGCCTTCGGCGGCCCGGATGGCATTCCAGGCCTCGAGCGGAAACTTTGCATCGACGGCAAGCGACGGTGCGCCGTTCGGCATCTTCACCAGGCAGTCGGGCCGGCTGCCATTCGACAAGGTCGCCTGGAATTCATAGGCGCCGTGCGGCAATCCGTCGGCGACGATGGCTTCCATACGCGACTGGCCGAAGGCGCCGCGCGTCTGCTTGTTGGAAAGGATCGCCTGCAATTGCACGACCTGGCCGGCCAGCGACTGGATGTTGCCTTGCGCGATATCGATGACCGCCAGCCGTTCCTGCAGCTTGGCGAGGCTCTCATGCGTCGATCTCGTCTGCTCGGTCATGGTCTGGCCCAGGCGGCCTGTCATGGCATCGAGACGCTGGCCGATCGACTGTGTCAGTTCGGCCTGGCGCGCCCCGAACACTTCGGCGATGGCGCCCATGCGGCCCTGCATTTCCGCCTGGCTTGCCAAGATACCAGCCATCCGCACCTCGGCGTCGCGGGCGTGGTCGGCGGCTTCGGCGGCCGCCACTGCACGCGCCTTGGCCGATCGCCAGAGCGCAACGACGAGCGCCACGAACAGGCCGAGGAACAGCATTGCGCCGAAACCCAGGGCTTGGCCGAGCGTGATCGTGGTGGCGCCGAGGCGGGCGACAGGTTCGGACAGGATGGTGGCCAGATCGTTCATGTCGACAGCATAGATGATTCGGTCTGCCGGCACAGATCAAAACGTGAACGACCCGAAGGCGCCCCGGTTGACGCTTTTCCTGCGAGGTCTTAGGTGAGACGCCATGTCGATCAAGCCGCTTATCATCCTTCCCGATCCCGTCCTGCGCCAGGTTTCAAAACCGATCGAGCGTGTCGACGGGGATTTGCGCAAACTGGCCGGCGACATGCTGGACACCATGTATGACGCGCCCGGTATCGGCCTCGCGGCGATCCAGGTTGGCGAACCCTTGCGCATGCTGGTGATCGACCTCGCCAAGGAGGACGAGACGCCGGCGCCGCACGTCTTCATCAATCCCGAAATCCTTGAAAGCTCCGACCAGCGTTCGGTCTATGAGGAAGGCTGCCTGTCGATCCCCGATTACTATGCCGAAGTCGAGCGCCCCGCCGCGGTGCGGGTGAAATATCTCGATCGCGACGGCAAGCTGCAGGAGATCGAGGCCGAGGGGCTGATGGCGACCTGCCTGCAGCATGAAATCGACCACCTCAACGGCGTGCTGTTCATCGATTACATCTCCAAGCTGAAGCGCGACATGGTGGTCAAGAAATTCAAGAAGCTCGCCAGGGACAAGGCGCCGGGCAAGATGGTGGGGTAGGCGTCGACGAATGCCCCTGCGTGTCATCTTCATGGGTACGCCCGAATTCTCCGTGCCGACGCTGCGGGCGATTGCCGGGGCCGGGCACGAGTTGGCAGCCGTCTACACGCAGCCGCCGCGCGCCGGCGGCCGGCGCGGGCTCGAACTGACGCCGTCGCCGGTGCAGCGCGAGGCGGAGCGGCTTGGCATCGAGGTGCGGTCGCCGGTGTCGCTGAAGGGCGAGGCGGAGCAGGAGGCGTTCCGCGCCTTGGGTGCCGACGTCGCCGTGGTCGTCGCCTACGGGCTGCTTCTGCCTAAACCCATTCTCGAGGCGCCGCGGCTCGGTTGCCTCAACGGTCACGCATCGCTATTGCCGCGCTGGCGCGGCGCTGCCCCTGTCCAGCGCGCCATCATGGCCGGTGATACCGAAACGGGCATTATGGTGATGCGGATGGAGGAAGGCCTCGACACCGGGCCGGTGGCAATGGTTGAAAAATGTCCCATTGGACCCGACATGACGGCCGGCGATCTGCACGATCGGCTGATGGTCTTGGGTGCTGCGCTGATCGTGCAAGCGCTCGAACGGCTGGAGCGGAATACGCTGACATTTACCACACAGGCGGAGGTGGGGGTGACCTACGCCAAGAAAATCGATAAATCGGAGACTCGCATAGACTGGCTGCGACCTGCCGGCGACGTGCACAACCAGATTCGCGGCCTGTCGCCCTTTCCCGGTGCATGGTGCGAGGCCGAAATCGGCGGCCGCGTGGAACGGCTGAAACTGCTTCGCTCGACGCTCTCGCAAGGCGCCGGCGAACCGGGAGGAATTCTCGATGACCGGCTGACGGTCGCCTGCGGGTCAGGCGCGATCAGGCTGGTCGAAGTTCAACGTGCGGGCGCAAGGCCCATTGCCGCGCAGGAGTTTCTGCGCGGGGCCAAGCTCGAAAAAGGAATGAAATTGTCATGAGCATGATGTCCATACGCGCGGCGACGCCGCGGGACCGCGAGGCGATCCGCCTTGTCGAAGAACACGCATTCGGCCAGCAGACGGAGGCCGGACTGGTCGACGCGCTGGTCACCGGCGGTGATGCCGTCGTCGAACTGGTGGCGGACGAAGACGGGCAAGTGGTCGGCCATATCCTGTTTTCACGGCTTTTCGTGCAGAATGGCGGCAAGAGCTTCCCGGCGGTGGCTTTGGCTCCTTTGGCGGTCGAGCCGTCGTTCCACGGCACCGGCATCGGCGGTGCGCTGGTCCGCGAGGCGCATATCCGCCTGAAGGCTGCTGGCGAGACGCTCGCCGTGGTGCTCGGCGATCCGGCTTACTATGGCCGTTTCGGCTACAGCCGCGCCCGTGCAGCAAAATTCGAGAGCGACTACCAAAGCGAAGCCCTGCAGGCGCTTGCCTGGGGCGAGGCGCCGGAGACCGGCAGGCTGGTCTACGCCTCGGCCTTCGGCTCAGCCCTCGCCGCCTGATTTCGCCTCGATCCGGGAATGCCGCGTTTTCGCCTCGACATCGAATATGACGGCAGTCTCTTCGCCGGCTGGCAGCGCCAGGCCAACCAGCCATCGGTGCAGCAGGCGATCGAGCAGGCGATCGAGAAGTTCTGTGGTGAGCAGGTTTCGCTGCGCGCCGCCGGCCGCACCGATGCCGGCGTCCATGCGACCGCTCAGGTGGCGCATGTCGATCTGATCAAGGCATGGCCCGGCGACAAGGTGCGCGACGCCGTCAACGCGCATCTGCAAGCGGCCAAGGTGCGCATCGCCATCCTGAAGGCCGCCGTTGTGCCGGATGGCTTCGATGCGCGTTTCTCGGCGATCGGCCGCCATTACCTCTACCGCATCGTTAATCGCCGCGCGCCGGCGGCGCTCGACAAGGGCAAGATCTGGTGGGTACCGAAGCAGCTCGATGCCGGTGCCATGCACGAGGCGGCAAAGGTGCTGCTTGGCCGGCATGATTTCACCACCTTCCGCTCGACCCAGTGCCAAGCCACCAGCCCCGTCCGCACGCTCGACCGGCTGGATGTCAGCCGGGCGGGCGATTTCATTGAGGTCCGCGCTTCGGCGCGGTCATTCCTGCACAACCAGGTGCGCTCGATGGTCGGCTCGCTCAAACGTGTCGGCGAAGGCGGCTGGACTGTTGCCGACCTCAAGGCGGCGCTTGAGGCGCGCGACCGTGCGGCCTGCGGTCAGGTGGCGCCGCCCGACGGGCTGTTTCTCGTCGGCGTCGATTATCCGACGCCTGGCTGATCCGGAACGCTGATCCCGAGCAGCGCCTGCAGGCCGAACAGGACGATCAGCGACGCCACGAACATGCCGGCAAAAACGGCGCTGCCGGTGGCCGCACCCCTGCCGATCGCAACGTTGGTCATCCGCCAGGTCAATACCATCGACAGCGCGAACAACAGCAGCGACACGAGTCCGGAGACTTCGTTGGCCGACGTCAGGAAAAGCCGGATCAACGCCGATGGCAGCATCATCCAGGCGATGATCGCCGAGGCCCAATTGCTGGCCACGACATAATGGACGAAACGGCCGCCGACGCCGACCCGCGGCGCCACCAGGGCGAGGCCTATGAGCGGCAGCACCCAGGCGCCGATATCGACGGTGGCCAGGCGGATCAACATGCTGAAACGGCCGACGAATGCGTTGGGATCGCCGATCTCGTTGGCAATACCGACCCAGCCGACGATCAGTGCCGGCGCCGCGACGACGATGGCAAAAAAGGAGTTCCAGAAACCGTCCGCCGAAAGGTCGAGCAGGCGAAATCCGTCGGCCTTGCCGAGCATCAGCCGCCAGGCACCGGCAAGCGAAGCGTAGGTTTCATCCGCTGAAAGCATCACTAGGATATGTCCTGCGCAAACCAGTCTTCAACGAAGCGCAGATAAATCTGCGTCAGCGTCTCGAGGTCGGCAATCGCCACGCGTTCGTCGACCATGTGCATGGTCTTGCCGACCAGTCCGAATTCGACCACCGGACAATAATCCTTGATGAAGCGGGCATCGGAGGTGCCGCCGGAGGTGGAGAGCGCCGGCTTCCTGCCGGTCACCGCCTTGATCGAGCCGCCAAGCGTCTCGATCAACCTGTCGTCGCGTGTCAGGAAAACATGGCTCGGCCCGTCGCGCCAGACGATCTCGTAGTCGACCGGCGTCTTCTTGCCGGCGCGGTATTTCTTGCGTTTCGCCGCCCGGTCGAGGCGGTTGTGGATCTCGGCCTGGATCGTCTCGGCGGTCCATGTGTCGTTGAAGCGAATATTAAAGGTAGCCGCCGCCTTCGCTGGGATGACGTTGGTGGCAGGGTTGCCGACATCGATGGAGGTGACCTCAAGGTTGGTCGGCTGGAAATCCCTTGTTCCGTTGTCGAAGACGGGGTGAAGCAAGGCGTCGACCAGCGTCACCAGGCCGCGCACCGGGTTGTCGGCTAGCTGCGGATAGGCGGCGTGGCCCTGGCGGCCGTTGACGACGACCGTGCCGGAGAGCGAGCCGCGCCGGCCGATCTTGATCATATCGCCGAGCGCGTCGGGATTGGTCGGCTCGCCGACGATCGCAGCATGCCATTTCTCGCCTTTGGCGGCCGCCCATTCGAGCAGTTTCGTCGTGCCGTTGATCGCCGGACCTTCCTCATCGCCGGTTATCAGCAGCGAGACCGACCCCTTCGGGCCGCCCTTCTGCGCGATGTGTCGCGCTACCGCCGCGACAAAACAAGCAATGCCGCCCTTCATGTCGACGGCGCCGCGGCCGAACATCTCGCCATTGGCGATGTCGGCGGCAAAGGGCGGGTGCGTCCAGGCTGTTTCATCGCCCACCGGCACGACATCGGTATGGCCGGCAAACATCAGATGCGGGCCGTTGCCGGAACGCCTCGCGTAAAGGTTCTCTATGTCAGGTGTGCCGGATTCGGAAAACACCGGGCGCTCGACGGCAAAGCCGAGCGGCTTCAACATTTCTTCCAGCGCGCTCAGCGCACCGCCTTCGGCGGGCGTCACGGAAGCGCAGCGGATGAGAGCAGCCAGATTTCTGGTCGGATCGGTAGGCAGCGTCATGGGCAAAAGCGATAGTCGAAAGCGCAAGGCCTGTCACGGCCAGACATAAGGGCCAGCCATGCCGCCGACATTATGGTTTTCATGCCGTATAGTTGCGGCAAGGCCTCTCGACCAGGACAGGGCCATCGCATGGTCACGCGTGGCAAGACAATCGTAATCGCCGGTGCCGGCAGTATCGGATGCTACGCCGGCGGCTGCCTGATACTTGCCACGCGAAAGGTGGTTCTGCTGGCGCGGCCTCGCATCGAGAAGGCGCTGCAAAAAGGTGGATTGCGCATCACCGACCGTGATGGCCGCGACCGATCCGTCAAGCCGGAGGCATTGTCGGTCACCGCCGATCCGGCCGCGGCATTCCCCAGTGCCGATGTCATCCTGGTAACGGTCAAGAGCGGCGCGACGCAGGACATGGCCGGGCTTATTGCGGCCCATGCCCGACCGGATGCGGTGGTACTCAGTCTGCAGAACGGCGTCGACAATGCCGATAAGTTGCGAGCCCAATCTCGCCGCCCGGCGGGTGCTCGCGGGCATGGTGCCGTTCAACGTGGTCCAATCGGCGGAGGGCGAATTGCCGCTTCGTCTGCACCGCGCCAGCGGCGGCAAGGTGATGATCGAACAGGGTCCGACAGGCCTTGACGAACTGCTTGACGTTGAGGGCTTTGCCGTCGCCACGCATGGTGACATCGAAGCGGTGCTATGGGGCAAGCTGCTGCTCAACCTCAACAACGCGCTGGTGGCGCTTTCCGGCCTGCCGCTGGCGGCAGAGCTTGCCGATCGCCGCTGGCGGCTGATCCTGGCCGGCCAGATCGACGAAGCATTGGCGGCAATGATGGCGACGGGCATCGAACCCGCTCGCATCGCCGGCCTGCGTCCCGCGCTGCTGCCGAAAGTGCTTCGCCTGCCCGACTGGCTGTTCAAGTTCTTGGCGCGGCGGATGCTTGCCATCGACCCTGCCGCGCGTTCGTCGATGTGGGATGACCTTCAGCGCCGCCGGCCGACGGGGATCGGCGAACTGCAAGGCGCGGTCCTGCATTTGGCCGAAAAGGCCGGCACGCCGGCGCCGTTGCTGAAGCATGTCACGGCACTGGTGCGCGTGGCCGAGCAGAAGAGGCGCGGATCGCCCTGCCAGACGCCGGAAGCCGTTGTCGCGACCGTCGGATCATAGCCCGCACAGGCGCCCAGTAACGGCCCTTGCCGGTGCGCTTGGCCTCGTAGAGCGCATGGTCGGAACAGGTGAGCAGGATTTCCGGATCGCCGCCGTCGGCGGGTGCGAAGGCGCTGCCGACGCTCAAGCCGACATGGATGGCGGAACCGACCCCGAGGTCGAAAGGCACCGAGACCTTTTCGATGGCCCGTTTTGCCAGGTAGGTGGCCTCGATCTCCGAGGTTGCGGGCAAAAGGATGACAAATTCATCGCCGCCAATGCGGAAGACCACGTCCCCCGGACGGAAGCCGCGCTTCAATCGTTCGGCTACCTTGCGTAGCAGCACGTCGCCGACGGCGTGGCCAAAACGGTCGTTGACCTGTTTGAAACCGTCGAGATCCATGCTGAGCACTGCAAACGGCTTGCCGCCATTGGCGGCCGGCGCCGCAAGGTCGCGGCACATGTCGCGCAATTTCTCCTGCAGGAAGATGCGGTTTGGCAGGCCGGTCAGCGCGTCCTTGATGGCCAGGTCGCGATTGTCCAGTTCGGCGCGGATCATGCGGGCATTGATTGCGTGGTTCTGAAGCAGCACGATGATGCCGCCGGCCACATAGAACGGCGTTTGAATTCCGACGATCGGCATTCCGGGCGCCGCAGAAAACAATGCACCGACCACGTAAGGCAGACTTACGACCAACATGACGAATATGGCGAAGCGCGGGGTCGCCGCATTGCGTGACGACACCACGCCGACGACGCCTGCGACATTCAAGGCGGCAAGTACGGAAAGCGCCATATTCCCGCTGGCAACACAGCCATAGCAGCCGAGGCCGAAAACGACCGACCAGACGCCGCTAGCCGCCATCAGGCCCGCCAGCGGCCCTTTCGAGCCGCGCCTGCGGGCCTGCTCGCATTCCCGCATCAGCAGAACGCGGACGGTGAAAAGCATCAGGTCGGCGGCAATCCAGGCGTAGGGCCACCAATCCCCGGTGGCAAGAGCGGCGCTGACTGCAACCAACAGAACGCTGATGGTGCCGAACAGGACTGCGAATTTGCGGTCGAAGGTCGTGTCGAGAAGCCGGGCGCGGACAGCTTCCGGTTCCAATTTCATCGGCGAAGAGAACCAGGCAAACAGGCGAGCGGCGGCGCTCCACGTTTTGCGCGGCTCCTTGGTGATCAGGGATAGGTCGCTTGCCAGTCGAGCGCTCCGTGCCGGTCGACACAGTCTTCGCCGGCATGCTGGGCCAGGGTGATTAACATTCGCTTAGAGCATCCGGCGCAAAACCGGGCTTTCGGAACTCCCCGTTCCGCCGCTCTGGAGCAATTCCAGGAAAAGTGTGAAGCGGTTTTCCGTCCGGAATTGCGTCAAAACAAAAAGATAGAGCGGTTCGGCGTTTCTGCGAAACGATGAACCGCTCTAGCGGATCTGCCGCCGGATGGCCGGTTTTAGCTTGCCGGCCCCGGTTGTCTGCGGACTGCAGGCCGACGCGGCGGACCCGGCTCGGGATCGGTCTTCGCCGCACGTGCCGGCTGCCCATGAGGGGTTTCGATCAGCGTGATCTTCTGCCAGATCTTTCGCGAGAGGTTCGAAGCCAGGTTCTCGATGTCGTTGACGCCGTCGATGACCACGGCGTCATTGACCGACTGCGCAAACAGCGCGGCGATCTTGCCGGTGATCGACAGCATCTCGGAGCAGTAGTCGAGATAGCGGGCAAGGTCGGCGGCGTTGGTGATGCGGGCTGGCGAATGCGCAGTCGGCTTGAAACTGGCTGAAAGCGTTGCCGGATCCTTGGTCAGCTGGTGCATGTCGATGACGTGGATCAGCGACCGCAGCCCGTGGAGCTGGCGAAACACCCGCTTGCGCTTGATCCGCTCCTCGGAGCGAATCAGGGCCAGGAAGCCCAGCACCGCGAGGATGATCATGTTGAGGGAGGCTTCGATGCCTTGCACTGACTGGAAGGCATCGTGGCTTCCCGAGATGCGGCCGAGCGGCAGGATTGTGCCGACGAACAGGAACATCAGCGCTCCGACGATGAAGGCGGCGATGATGAGGCCGCGCAGCCACCAGATCGGCGCCTCCAGCGCCTTGGCTGCCTTTGCCAGATCGCGCGACAGCGACACGAGCTCGGCGGCGACGCCGCGCAAGCCTGCATCGGGAAAGCGCTCGGCGACGCGCCCTTCCAGCCGTTCGGCGGTTTCGAGGATCAGTTTCGGATCAAGCGAGCGGTAGCGCATGACGAAATGTCCGATCGGCGCTCAGGGTTCAGCCGGGGCATTGGTGCGCTTGCCGTAGCGGTTGGGGCCGGGTTGCCCTGGAAACAGGCAAAGCACCAGAAAAGCGATGATCGAGACAACCGGCACGAACAGCACCAGCGCCGCAACACCCGGCTTGTCGAGGTCATGCAACCGCTTCACCGCCAGCACCACGTTCGACCAAAGCGAGGCAATGAAGGCGATGAAGAAAATGAACGACCACATGTTGCTCTCGGTAGTGCCTTCCGGAACCAGCGTGAAACGGTAGAGTGGGAGGGCCTGTATGATGGCCACCAGCAGTCCTCCCAGAAAATAGGCCGCGCGGCTGACGCGGCCCGAAGTTCTGAAGAAAAGCCAGATGAGGTCTGATCTGTCAGGCAAGCGAATTCCGTCCGTATTCGTGGGGAAAGATCAATCGCGCAGCAATTCGTTGATCGATGTCTTGGAACGGGTTCTGGCGTCGACCCGCTTGACGATGACGGCGCAGTAGAGGCTGGGGCCGGGCTCGTTGTTTGGAAAAGGCTTGCCCGGCAGCGAGCCGGCGACGACGACGGAATTAGGCGGCACCTCGCCGTAGAATATCTCGCCGGTGGCGCGGTCGACGATCTTGGTCGATTGGCCGATGAAGACGCCCATGCCGAGCACCGAGCCTTCGCGCACGATGCAGCCTTCGACCACTTCGGAACGGGCGCCGATGAAGCAATTGTCCTCGATGATGGTTGGACCGGCCTGCATCGGCTCCAGCACGCCGCCGATGCCGACACCGCCCGACAGATGCACATTCTTGCCGATCTGGGCGCAGGAGCCGACCGAAGCCCAGGTGTCGACCATGGTGCCGCTGTCGACATAGGCGCCGACATTGACGAAGGACGGCATCAGCACGGCGCCGGGCGCGACATAGGCGGAGCGGCGCACGATCGACGACGGCACGGCGCGGAAGCCCGCCTTCTCGAAATCGACGGCGCTCCAGCCGTCGAACTTCGAAGGCACCTTGTCCCACCATACCGCCTGACCGGGACCGCCCTCTATGATCTCCATCGGGGTAAGCCGGAACGACAGCAGCACCGCTTTTTTCAGCCACTGGTTGACATGCCATTTGCCGTCGGCCTGCCGCTCGGCGACGCGGGCGACGCCGCGGTCGAGCAGGTCGAGCGCCGATTGGATGGCCTCGCGCGTCTCGCCGCGGGTTGCGGTCGAAATCGTGTCGCGTTCCTCGAAGGCGTTCTCGATAATCTCCTCGAGGCTCGCGAGATCGGGCTTCGACATGAATTCGCTCCATTACCAAGCTGTTAAGGGCCGGCGCCTTAACCTGTTTGAAAGTCGCGCGGACCCTATGTGAAGGCTTGGGGAGGGTCAATCGCGGCAGCGTCACGGGACGGCGCAAGTGAATGATTGGACGGGTAAAGCAAATATGACTCCCATGGAAAAGGCGGGATGGACGCCGCTGCCGCATTCGGACGAGGATCTGGAGCGGTCGAAAAGCGTGCCGGACACGCCGCAAACGCGCGCGGAGACATACCGGCTGGCCTGGAACGATCCCGATTTCATGACGCGGCGCGAGTTGCGCGCGGTCAGGCTGCAGCTCGAACTGCTGAAACCGGAGATGATCCTGGCCGAGCGCGGCATCCAATCGACCGTCATCCTGTTCGGCGGCGCCCGCATTCCCGAGCCCGGCGGCGAAGCCTGGGCGGCCAAGAACGAGACGCAGAAGAAGAACCTCGAGCAAAACAGCAAATATTACGAGGAGGCGCGCAAATTCGCCCGCCTCTGCTCGCAGCAGTCGGCCATCTCGTACTATCGCGAATTCGTCGTGGTGACCGGCGGCGGGCCGGGCGTCATGGAGGCCGGCAATCGTGGCGCCGACGATGTTGGCGCGCCGTCGATCGGTCTCAACATCGTGCTGCCACACGAGCAGGCGCCAAACGCCTACGTGACGCCGGAACTCTGCTTCAACTTCCACTATTTCGCGGTCCGCAAGATGCATTTCGTCATGCGTGCCAAGGCCGTTGCGGTGTTTCCAGGCGGCTTCGGAACGATGGACGAGTTCTTCGAAACGCTGACCCTGATCCAGACCGGCCGCATGGAACGCGTGCCGGTCATCCTGTTCGGCAAGGCCTTCTGGGCAAGGGCGATCGACCTCGATTTCCTCGCCGAGCAAGGCACGATCACGCCCGGCGACCAGGATATCATCGATTTCGTCGACACTGCCGACGAGGCCTGGGGGATCGTCAGCCGCTTCTATAAACTTTGACATGCAAGCAAGGACTTGAAGCGCGCCGGCTGCCTCAAGCAGGGACTTCCACGATCGCCGTGAGAAAGCCGGCGAGGTCGTCGGTGACGAAGTCCACATCGTCCTCGTTGGCCGGGTCGCGTTCCCAGATTTCCGAGAAGGTCGGCTCGAAATTGCGCGGCACCACCAACACTGTGGTCATGCCCAGCGATTTCGGCACCGACAGGTTGCGGGCAAGATCTTCGAACATCACCGCATTTTGCCCGGTAACGGCGTGGAGTTCGGCAAATTTCTCATAGGATTGCCGCGCCGGCTTGGGGTTCAGTCCGGCTGCGACGATATCGAAAATATCATCGAAATGCTCGAGAATGCCCAACTGCCGCGCGGTGCGTTCGGCATGCCGGCGATCGCCATTGGTGAAGATGAATTTACGGCCGGGAAGCTGGCGAATGGCGGTGCCGAGGACGGGGTCTGGAACCAGCCAGGAATAATCGATGTCGTGCACTTTCTCGAGAAAATCGTCGGGGTCGATGCCGTGGCGCGTCATCAATCCGTTCAGTGTCGTGCCGTATTCGCGGTAGAGCTCCTTTTGCAGCTTGCGTGCTTCCTCGCGCGGCAGCGTCAGCAATTCTCCGACGTAGGCGGTCATCTTCACATCGATCTGCGAGAACAGATTCGAATGATGCGGATAAAGCGTGTTGTCGAGATCGAACACCCAGTCGGTGACATGGGCAAAGCGGGCGGGGTCGGGAAGTGTGGTCATACGTCCTTATGGCACGAAACGATCTTTCTAACAGGAGGTTTATCCACAACCTATGCGCGCCCTGGGTGGTAAAAATGGCGCCATGATTAAAATCTTAAGCATCGCCGAAAGGTGACATTCAGCGCTTTGCTGGAACCAAGACGGACCAGTGGGAGCAAGCGATGAATCGCATATTTCTAAAGTCTGCCGCCATCGCTTTCGCCTCCGTCGCGGTCTCGCTTTTGCTGACGCTGATCGTCGTGCCGGCAATGGGGTTTCCGATCAATCGCACCATCTGGCTGACATCCACCGTGTGCCCGCTCGCGCTTGCCTGGAGCGTCGGCGCCTATACGTTCTGGCAGGGCGAAAGGTTGCAGACCGCGCATCGCGGGCTCGCCCGCGCCCATGCCCAACTCGCCGCCGCGCACAGGCGCTTGGCGGAAAAGGCGAGCCGCGACGACATGACCGGCATGCTCAACCGCGAAAGTTTCTTTGCCGCTCTCGACGGCTCCCGGCGCAAATCCGATCGCGGGGCATTGCTGATCGTCGATGCCGACCATTTCAAGACCATCAACGACAGCTACGGCCATCTTATCGGCGACGATGCGCTGCTCCTGATCGCAAACGCGATAGAGCGTGGCGTGCGCAGCGGCGACGTGCTTGGCCGCATCGGCGGCGAGGAATTCTGCGCCCTTCTGATTGGTGCCACCGAACACGAGGCAAGGCGCGTCGCCGAGCGCATCCGGCGTGAAGTCGAGCGTATCCGTTTCCGGCCCGTCGACGAACGAACGGTTCCGCTGACAGTCAGCATTGGCGGCATCACCTGCGGCAGAGACGCCGCAGTGTCGGAGCTAATGCGCGCCGCCGACCAGCGGCTCTACGAGGCCAAGCATCGCGGCCGCAATCTGTCGATCATCGACCGCGATATTTCCGAAGCCGCCTGAGCTCGGCCCTAAGCCTTCTGCTGCATTCAACCGCGCCGCTGCCAGACTGTCAAAATCCAAAGATGGCGATGCGGAACAGCAGGGCGGCCGCCGCCAGCGCCACCAGAGCGATGCCAAGGCCAATGGGAGAGCCCCAGCCATACCAGTCCATCGCCAGCTTGGCATATTTGAACTCCTCGGCCGGTGTGAGTGGGCCGCGCGTCGGGGTCTGATTCATGTTTCACTCCTTGCAGGCTGCGACAGGCCTTGCCTTGCGCCTGATGCAGCATATTACTATAATAGCCATAATGTTAGGCAGTTTGATAGTTAGATGATCGAAATAAATTCGTTAAGCATGAATCGGGCCGACATGAAGACCGCCATCAGCCTTGCCATTATGGGCTGGCAGGACGCGACGCAGGCTTATGACGAGGCAGTGGGCGATAGGCTTGGGCTGAGTATGGCGGAACGCCATTGCCTGGCGCTGCTCTATGGCGGCCCGCGATCGGCTGGCGAGGTCGCGGCCGCAACAGGGTTGACGCCGGCCGCGGTCACCGCGCTGATCGACCGGCTGGAGGCACGCGGCCTGCTGACACGAACGCGCAGCCTCGAGGACAGGCGCAAGGTGGTCATAGAGGCGACGGAACTCACGCGAGAACTATCGACGCGCTATTATGGCGCGATCGCGCAGGAGGGGGAAAAGGTGATCGCCACATTCAGCGACACTGAACTCGCCACGATCCTGCGCTTCGTTACGGCGTCGCTCGACCTTCAGCGCGACCAGCTGGCCCGGCTGAAGGCCGAGGCGTTGGAAATAACCGACAGCCTATAGGCTCGCCGGGTCGAGCGCTGGCTCGCCTTTGCGGCGCGCCACGATCGCCGCAAGATCGGCGGTCTCGAAAGCATCACGCAGGGCGTCGAACGACGGCAGCACGAAATAGGCACGCTGGAACTTGTCGATCTCGTAGCCGGTGCGCATTACGGTTTCCAGGTCGAAGGGGACATGGTGCGCCTCGCCGCCTTCGACCGCGAACTGAAGCTCGGTGAAGGATGACATCAGCCCGGCACCGAAAGCCTTCAGCGGCTGGCCCGGCTCGCGTATCAGCCCGTATTCGACGGTGTACCAGTAAAGCCTGGTGATCATCTCGTCGCCGCCGAGCGCAATCACGCTGTCGGCCTTTTTGCCATACATCTGCATGAAGTCGGCAAAGACCGGCTGCGTCAGGATCGGCACGTGACCGAAGAAATCGTGGAACATGTCGGGCTCGACGATGTAGTCGAGCTCCTTTTGGGTTCGCAGCCAGTTGGTGACCGGGAAGCGGCGGTTGGCGAGGTGGTCGAAGAACGGCTGGGCGGGGATGAGCCCCGGCACGGCGACGATCTCCCAGCCGGTGAACTTGCGCAGCTTCTCGCTGACCGCACCGAAATCCGGGATCTTGTCGAGAAGACCGAGTGCCGCGACGCCGTCGAGGTAGGAGTGGTGGGCGAGCTTCCTGGTCAGCTTCGTCTGGCGGTCGCACAGCGTGCGCCACACCGCCTGTTCTTGGTCGCTATAATTGTAGCCTTGCGCCACGGTGAAATCGGCACGGCAGACCGAATAATCGCCGCGAAGGCCTCGCGCCGCGCATTCGCGGGCATAGTCGGCAACGTTCATTGTCATGGCTTGCTCTCCCTGGAAATCATGATCAGCGGATTGCCGGAAATTCTAGCGGGATGGCGCGAGGCAAATCAGCTTTGATGGTGGCTCAAATGCGGGGTTGGAGGTAAAAGACTCCACGATCGAGCTTTGGGAGAGTGAAAATGCCTCAGTTTGATGAATTCGAGATCAAGATGCTCGACATCCTGCAGCGCGACGGGCGCAAGCCGGTCTCCGAATTGGCGCAGGAGATTGGGCTGTCGACGACACCTTGCGCGCGGCGCTTCGAGGCCCTTCAGCAGGCGGGCATCATAAAGGGCTTTGCTGCGGTGCTCAGCCGCCGCGCCGTCGGGCTGATGGTCGAAGTGTTCATCCAGGTGCGCCTCGTAACCCACAGCGACGGCTCACCCGAAACCTTTATCGCCGCCGTGCAGCGCATGGACGAGGTGTCGTCGTGCTGGACGATGACTGGAGACTACGATTTCCTGCTGCATGTCATGGTGCCGTCGGTCGACGAGCTCAATGCCTTCGTCATGCACCGGCTGATGCGGCTCGAAGGCGTGCGCGACGTACACACACAGCTTGTGCTGCAGAACATCAAGGGGCCCGGCCATGTCCCGCTTGCACATCTCAGACGATAGGCATTTCTGCGGAAAAGCTGCACACAAACTGCTGAAGCGAGCCAATCTCCGGAACTAGATCGCCGACTACGACATGCGGACCGCCATTGCATAAGGCCCGCCATGAAAATCGTCCTGATCAACCCGCCGCATACCGCCATCGGCAGCCGTGTGCCGGACGACCATCTGCCGCCGCTCGGTTTGCTGGCACTGGGCGGTCCGCTGATCGACGCGGGACACGAGGTGCGGCTCGTCGATGCCGAATTCGGGCCGATGCCGCTTGCCACGCTGGTCCGGGACGCCTTGAGCGATCATCCCGACTGCATTCTGATCGGCCATTCCGGCTCGACCTCTGCGCATCCGACAGCCCTGCTGATCGCCGGCATGGTCAAGCACATCGATCCGGCGACAATCCTGATTTATGGCGGCGTGTTTCCGACCTATCACTGGCGCGACATACTGGCCGAAACGGATGCCTTCGACGTCATCGTTCGTGGCGAGGGCGAGGCGACCATCGTCGCGCTGGCCGAAGCGCTGGAGAAACGCAAGCCGCTCTCGGCTGTGGCGGGGATCGCTTTTGCTGACGATGTGCGCCGTCCTTTTGCCACCCGGCCGGCAAGGACGATCGCCAATTTCGACGATTACCGCATCGGCTGGGAACTGATCGACTTCAGTCGCTACAGCTATTGGGGCGGCAAGCGCGCAGTAGTCATGCAGTTCTCGCGAGGCTGTCCGCATCTGTGCAACTATTGCGGCCAGCGCGGCTTCTGGACGCGCTGGCGGCACCGCGACCCCGGGAAGTTCGCGCGGGAGATTGCCTGGCTATACCGCGAGCATGGCGTCGAGCTGATCAACCTTGCCGACGAGAACCCGACGTCGTCCAAAAAAGCCTGGCGCGCCTTTCTCGATGCGATGATCGCCGAGAATGTGCCGGTGCTGATCGTCGGCTCCACCCGCGCCGACGACATCGTCCGCGACGCCGACAGCCTGCATCTCTATCGCCAGGCCGGCGTCATCCGCTGGCTGCTTGGCATGGAAAATACCGACGAGCAGACGCTTGCATTGATCCGCAAGGGCGGCAGCACCTCGTCCGACCGCGAGGCGATACGGCTGCTGCGCCTCAACGGCATCTTGTCGATGGCGACCTGGGTGGCCGGTTTCGAGGACGAAAGTTTGCGCGACCTCTGGCGCGGCTTCCGCCAGCTGATCGCTTATGACCCCGACCAGATCCAGGCGCTCTATGTAACGCCCCACCGCTGGACGCCGTTCTTCAGGATTGCCAGGGACCGCAAGGTGATCCAACTGGACGCCCGCCTGTGGGACTACAAGCACCAGGTGCTGCGGATGACGCGCCTCAAGCCGTGGATGTTGTTCTTCGCCGTCAAGCTGATCGAACTGGCCGTGCAGTCGCGGCCCAAGGCGCTGGCGCGCATCCTGTTCCACAAGGATCCGGAGCAACGGCATTCGATGCGCTGGTACACCAAAATGGGCCGCCGCGTCTGGTTCCGCGAAGTCGGGGGCTTTCTGGTCCGCGACCGCCGCCTGAAAAATGGCCCGACGCTCGCCGAATTCTGGGGCGCGCCGCAAGACGAGGAAGAAGAATCGATGGTTGTCGAACGCCTGTCGCGTCAGTCCGTGACCGCTATTTCGCCAAACGCTTGAGCCCCTCAGACACCCGGCCTCACGGCACGATCAGCGTGCCGGCGCCGTGTTCGGTGAACAGCTCGAGCAGCACCGCATGCGGCGTCTTGCCGTTGAGGATGACGACGCCTGCGACGCCGCGCTCGATTGCCTCGATGCAGGTCTCGACTTTGGGGATCATGCCGCCCGAGACAGTGCCGTCCTTGATCAGGGCCTTGGCCTCGGCCACGGTCAACTCGTCGATCAGCTTCTTGTCTTTATCGAGCACGCCGGGCACGTCGGTAAGGAACAGCAGGCGCGTCGCCTGGCAGGCGCCGGCGATGGCGCCGGCAAAAGTGTCGGCGTTGATGTTGTAGGTATGGCCGTCGCGGCCGGGCGCCACCGGCGCCAGCACCGGGATCATTTCGGATCGTGCCAGGAGGTCGAGCAATGTGCGGTCGACCTCGACAGGCTCACCAACGAAGCCCAGGTCGAGCACCCGCTCGATGTTGGAATCCGGATCGATCATGGTCTTGCGCGCCTTTTCGGCAAACACCATGTTGCCGTCCTTGCCGCACAGCCCGATCGCCCACTCGCCCTCGGCATTGATCAGCGCGACGATCTCCTTGTTGATCGACCCGGCCAGCACCATCTCGACAATCTCGACGGTCTTCTGGTCGGTGACGCGCAAGCCGCCCTCGAATTTGGATTCGATGCCCATCTTGCTGAGCATGGCGCCGATCTGCGGCCCGCCGCCATGCACGACAATCGGGTTGACGCCGGATTGTTTCAAAAGTGCGATGTCGCGGGCGAAAGCCTTGCCGAGCGCGATGTCGCCCATCGCGTGGCCGCCATATTTCACCACGACCGTCTTGTTCTCGTAGCGCTGCATATAGGGCAGCGCCCTTGAAAGCAGCGCGGCCTGCATTTCGGCGGTGGCGGCGACATCCGTCATCGGCGTGGTTCCCAGCTTGGCATGAACGGCGGCGTCTTAGCGGGAATTGGACGAGGGGGCAAACGGCTTTGCTGTCACGATCGATCAAATCACCGCCTATGCCGGCCGCAGCAGCGGCGCCCGTCGGCCCAGCCAGCCCGAGATCCTTTCCATCTGCGCGGCGAACGACAAAAGCGTTTCCTCGTCGCCGGGGCGGCCGGCGGCCTGGACGCCGAGCGGCAGGCCGGCATCGGTGACGTAAACCGGAAGCGTGATCGACGGTTGCCCGCTGACGTTCTGGATCGCCGGCCAGTGGGTGAACCACAGGCTCTTGTCCATCAGCTGGCCGAATAGCGGCTTGAACTTCAGCAGACCGGCGAGGCGCAGTCTGTCCAGGACATTCTCGATGAATTCGTCGGCGCCTTTCGGGTCCATGGTGCCGCAGGCGAGCGGCGGGTGCGCGATGACAGGCATCAGCACCGCATCATAGTGCGCGGTTTCGGTGATAAGCCGGCGCGAGGTTGCGTGCAGCCGCTGCAGGCCGGCATAGATTTCGCCGGCCGAGAGAATTTCACCGAACCGGCTCATCACGCGCGTGGCGCGTTCGATGTCGCCTGAGATGGAGCGGCCGACGCGCAAGGCCTCGCCACGCATCGTGCCGGCCACCGCCGCAGCGACGGTTCTGGCGAAATCGGCGATGAAATCGCGATCGATATAGGGCAGGTCGATCTCCTCGACGCTGTGTCCGCCTTCGCGCCCCAGCCCGATCGCCGCATCCAGAGCTTTCAACGTCTCTTCCGATATCGGCAAGCCGAGCGGCGATTTTCGATAGAAGGCGAGCTTGAGCTTGCCCGGATCGCGCCCGGCGGCCGCAGCGAAACTGCCGTTCGGCAACGGTGCCGCGTAGGGCGACAGCGGGTCGGGCCCGTGGGTCAGGTCGAGCAGCAGGGCCGTATCGCGCACCGAGCGGGCCAACGCATGGTCGACGACGAAGCCATACCAGCTTTCGGTGACGAGCGGCGTCAAGGGTACGCGGCCGCGCGAGGTTTTCAGCCCGACCAGCCCGGTACAAGCGGCAGGCACCCTGATCGAGCCGCCGCCATCCGAGGCATGTGCCACCGGCACGACGCCGGCCGCGACCAGCGCCGCCGCACCGCCCGAGGAACCGCCGGTCGTGTGCGCGGTATTCCATGGATTGCGGGTGACGCCGTAAGCCACCGACTCCGTCACCAGCCTCAGCCCGTGTTCGGGTGCGGTGCTGGTGGCGATCGGGATCAGGCCGGCGGCCAGATAGCGTTCCGTCATCACCGAGCTGAAATCGGGGGTGAAGGCCGGGATGCGGCTGCCGCCATGCGTCGGCACGCCCTTCATAGCGATGCCAAGATCCTTCAGCGCAAAGGGCACTCCGGCAAGCGGCAGCTTGCGGTCAACGGTTTTCGCTCGCGCCCGCGCCGCCTCAAAAAGCGGTTCGGCGATTGCGTTGATCTCCGGCAGGGTGGCCTCGGCCCGGGCGATCGCCGCATCGACGAGATCTTGCGGTGTGATCTCTCCCTTGTGCACGAGTGCGGCCTGGCCGGTTGCGTCATGCTCCCACAGAACCCGCTCGATCGACATGGTCGCCCTCCCGCTCATTGCAAGCTAGCGGGCTGCGATTTCATTGGCAATCGACGCTGGCGCTGCCGGTGCGCAAGACCATTTCAGTCGTTGCAAATACATTGCAATCGCCTAATTTGGCGGCGGATGACGCCGCAGGACATCAGCAACCTGATTGTCCGGACTTCGATGAAGGACCGGGCTGCGTTCGATCTGCTCTACCGGCAGACCAGCGCGAAACTTTTCGGCGTCTGCCTTCGTGTATTGAAGGATCGGGGAGATGCAGAAGAGGCGCTTCAAGAGGTCTTCGTCAAGATATGGACGAAGGCGGACCGTTTCGCCGTTTCGGATCTGAGCCCGATCTCCTGGCTGGTGGCCATTGCGCGCAATCATGCGATCGATCGGATCAGGGCGCGGCGAGAGCCTGCCGCCTATATCGATGCCGCGCTCGACGTGGCCGATCCGGCGCCGGGGCCGGAGGCCATGGCCGTGGCGGGCGGTGAGTCCGAACGCATCTACCATTGTCTCAAGGAATTGGAGAAGGACCGGGCGGCGGCCGTCCGGGGCGCCTATCTGGATGGCAAAAGCTATGCCGAACTGGCGGAGCGCTATGGCGTACCGCTGAACACGATGCGGACCTGGCTGCGGCGCAGCCTGTTGAAACTGAGAGAATGCCTGGAAAGATGACGCTGGCTGACGACAATGGACCGGAACGTGGGGGCGACGACCTGTTCGCCGCCGAATACGTTCTTGGCGTTCTGGCCGCCGATGAACGCGAGATCGCGTCGCGCCGCATCGATGCGGACGCCGCCTTCGCGCGCCTTGTCGATGCCTGGGAGGCGCATCTTTCGCCGATGGCCGCCGCCTATCCGGAGACAGAGCCTCCGATCAGGGTCAAGGAAGCATTGGACCGCCGGCTGTTCGCTGCAGAGCCGCGCGCCGGCCTGTGGTCGAGCCTTGGCTTCTGGCGCGGTCTTGCCGCCGCCGCCATTGCGGCGCTGGCGATCTACATCGCCGTGCCTTACTTCCGCCCGTCCACCGAACCGTTGCAGGCGCGGCTTGTCGCCTCGCTGGCGGCCGAAGGCAGCGACGTCAAATATCTCGTCGTCTACGATGCCGCCCGTCACGAGGTCGGTCTTTCCCACGTTTCCGGCGAGCGGGCCGCCGGCAAGGACTTCGAGCTGTGGATGATCGAAGGCAAGAAGGCGCCGGTGTCGATGGGCGTCATCCCGGCCGATGCGACCGCGCATTTGGCCATCCCGCCCGCCGTCCAGGAGAAATTGGCGCAAGGCGCCGTGCTTGCGGTCAGCGTTGAGCCTGCTGGCGGTTCACCGACCGGCCAGCCGACTGGACCGGTGGTCGCAGCGGGCGATCTGAAGAGCATCTGACCGCTTCTCATCTCCGGAAGCAGACCTGAAATCTATCTCCCGCGATTGAAACGCCTGCAAAAGCTTGTTGGCGGCTGTCGATCCGCGCCGGGCAAATTGCAGGGACAAATATTTTTTTGCGGAGAGGGCGAAACTCCAGCATTTCTATCGCGTATCTCCTTGCGTTCCCAAATGAGGGAACGATAACCCGAGGAGATTGAAAATCATGCGTAAATTCGCCACCCTTTTGCTTGCCGGCACGGTCGCCATTTCCGCGCTCGCCACCATTGCCTATGCTCAAAATCCGATGGTCGGCGGCGCCGCCATGTATGCCCAGAAAAACATCGTCGAAAATGCTGTCAACTCGAAGGACCACACGACGCTGGTCGCTGCCGTCAAGGCAGGCGGCCTGGTCGATACGCTGCAAAGCGCTGGCCCCTTCACTGTGTTCGCGCCGACCAACGAGGCCTTTGCGGCACTTCCAGCCGGCACGGTGGAGACGCTGCTCAGGCCTGAAAACAAGGACAAGCTCGTCAAGATCCTGACTTGCCATGTCATCGGCGCCAAAGCGATGGCCGCCGACGTCGCCAAGATGGTCAAGAACGACGGCGGCACCCACAAGGTCAAGACGGTCGGTGGTTGCGAACTGTCGCTCAAGGCCGACGGCGGCAAGGTCACCGTGACCGACGAGAACGGCAACGTCGCCAATGTGACGATCGCCGATGTCGAGCAGTCCAACGGCGTCATCCACGTCGTCGACAAGGTTCTCCTGCCGAAGATGTAACAAACGCACGCTGCCGGCGAAGATATCGCTAAGGGCCTCCCTGCGCACACTCCGCGCCGTTCACGCAAGATGTGGATAGGCGCGGAGTCCCGCTTTGAGGACAGCGATCGTCACCGGCTTTTGATTTCCGTGTGGCGGTCGAATTTGGCACAAGCAATGACAGGAGGAATGGCCATGAACCGTCGCGAGCTTCTTTTGAGTGGTGCGGCAGCCATTGGCGTTGTCGCAGGCGCCACCGCGCTGCGCATGGGCGGAGCCCAGGATGCACGCGCGGCTGAGACTTTCGAGGTTACCAAGACCGAAGCCGAGTGGCGCGCCATCCTGTCCGACGCGGCCTTCAATGTGCTGCGCAAGGAGGGCACGGAATACCCGGGCACCAGTCCGCTGCTCAACGAGCACCGCAAAGGCATCTTCGCTTGCGCCGGCTGCGGCCTGCCGGTCTATTCGTCAGAGACCAAGTTCGATTCCGGCACAGGCTGGCCGAGCTTCTGGCAGGAAATCCCGAAGTCCGTCGGCAAGACCGTGGACAGGTCTTTGGGCATGACCCGCACGGAGGTCCATTGTCGCCGCTGCGGCGGCCATCTCGGCCACGTATTCGACGACGGTCCGCCGCCGACCGGGTTGCGACACTGCATCAATGGCGTTGCCTTGACCTTCAAGCCGGCGACGGCGTGAGGACGGCTGCGACCCTGACTTTGTCGGAGCGCGAGAGGACTTCGTAATGGTTGATTTTGCGCATGACCCCGAAAATCGCTTTTCGGGGTCATGCGCGAGGGCGCCAGGCGGGGGATCCAGCGCGCCTCAATGGCCTACGCCACCGCCGCCCTGAGCGGCTGGCTTGCGGATCACCAGGGTGAAGAGCCCAAGCGTCGCGAACAAAACCGTCAGCATGAAGAATACGTCCATGAACGACAGCAGCGACGCCTGCTGCTGGACCATGCCTGATAGTTTGGAGATGGCCGCCTTGGAGGCGTCGAGCCCGGCGGTCTGCTCGAAGTTGAGCGTCATGTTCTGCAGCTTCTGCTGTGCAGCGGCACTTCCCCATTGCACGTGCTCGGAGAGCCTGGCGTAGTGGAAGGCATTGCGGTCGATCAGCACGGTGTTGATGACTGCCAGGCCGACGGCGCCGCCGAGATTGCGGGTCAGGTTGAACAGGCCAGACGCATTCTTCAGCCGCTCCGGCGGCAAGGTTCCGAGCGCAATGTTGTTGATCGGCACCATGCAAAGCATCATCGAGCAGCCGCGCAGGATCTGCGGAATCAGCAGTTCATAGAAATCCCAGTCGGCGGTGAGATGCGTCATCCACCAGGTCCCCGTGGCGAAGCCGAAGAAGCCGATCATCATCATGATGCGCGGGTCCATCTTGTTCGACAGGATGCCGGAGATCGGCGCAGTGAAGAACATGGCTAGGCCGCTGACGAACAGCGCCTCGCCGATCATCATCGAATCGTAGCCGCGGATCCGCCCCAGGAACACCGGATAAAGATAGGTCAGACCGTAGAGGCCGATGCCGACGACGAAGGAGAACAGCGAGCCGAAGGCAAAATTGATATTGCTGAAAGCCCTCAGATCGACAATCGGCTCCTCGGCGGTGAACACGCGCCAGAAGAACAGCACCGCGCCGAAGGTCATGATGACGGCGCAGATGAACACCGCCTGATCCTGCAGCCAGTCGTTGTTGGGACCTTCCTCCAGCACATATTCCATGCAGCCCAGGAAGGCGGCCATGCCGGCAAGCCCCCACCAGTCGAACTTGCTGAACAGCTTGAGATTGGGTTTGTCGAAGTCGATCAGCGACCAGGCGGCCGTCGTCACCAGAATGCCGGGCACGACGTTGACCAGGAACAGCCAGTGCCAGGACATGGCATGGCTGATATAGCCGCCGACGGTCGGGCCGATGGTTGGCGCCAGCGTCGCTACCAGGCCGATCATCGGCGAGACGATGGCGCGACGCGACGGCGGGAAGATGGTGAAGGCGGCTGCAAAGACGCTCGGGATCATGCCGCCGCCGATGAAGCCCTGCACGGCGCGGTAGACGATCATCTGGTCGATATTGGTTGCGGTCGCCGCCAGCGCGCTGGCCGCGGTGAAACCTGCCGCCGAGATTGTGAACAGCACCCGCGTCGACAGCATCCGGCTGAGGAAGCCCGACAGCGGGATCATCACCACCTCGGCAATCAGATACGCCGTCTGCACCCACGGAATCTCGTCCGAACTGGCGCTCAGCCCCGCCTGGATCTCGGCCAGCGAGGCCGAGACGATCTGGATGTCCAGGATGGCCATGAACATGCCGAACACCATTGCCAGGAAGGCGATGACGCGGCGTGTCGAGATGTGGTCAACCGGCGCCGGCATGGCTGGCGTCGGCGCCGATCCTGCAGTTAGGGTTGCGGTCGCCATGACCTTTGCTCCCGGTTCCGCTTTACTTCGATGCCGCAGGCGCCGTGCGGCTGTCGACGGCGACGACGACGCTCAGGCCGGCGCGCAGCTTGCCCGTCTTCAGCACATCCGCGGGCACGTCGATGCGAACCGGAACACGCTGCACCACCTTGGTGAAATTGCCTGTGGCGTTCTCCGGCGGCAGCAGCGAGAACACTGCTCCCGAAGCCGGGGCCAGCGACGACACGGTACCCTCGATGTCCTGACCGTCGATCGCGTCGACCGACACTCTGACCTTTTCACCAGGCACCAGCCGGGCAAGCTGGGTCTCCTTGAAGTTGGCGACGATGTAGAGCTTGTCCATTGGCACGATGACGGCGAGCTTCTGTCCGGGGCTGATCAGGTCGCCCTGCTCGACCGAGCGGTTGCCGACCACGCCGTCATAGGGTGCGCGCAGCACGGTGAAGGACAGATCCCGCACCGCCTTGTCGTGGGCAAGCTGCAGCGAGGCCAGCGTGCTTGCCGATTCCGCCCGCTGCGCCTGGAGCACGCCGATATTCGCCTGAGCCGCCGCGATCTGCGCGTCGGCGCCGGCTAGTGCGGCATTGGCTTGCTCGACCGCCGTCTGGGCATCGTCCAACTGGGCCTGAGTACCGACGCGGGTCTTGAGCAACTGGGCGGCACGAACCTGAGCTCGCTTCGCATTATCGGCCGCGGCCTGGTCGGCGGTCTTCTGCGCCTGCGCCTGCTTGAGCGAGGCGCGCGCCGCCTCGGTCTGGGCATCGATGCGGTCGAGCGTCTTGCTCAACGTGGCGATCTGCGCCTCGGCCTGGGCAACGGCTATCTTGTAGTCGCCGTCATCGACGATCAGCAGCGGGTCGCCGGCCTTCACCTGCTGGTTCTCGGTCACTTTGACCTGATCGACATAACCCGAGATTTTTGGCGAGATGAACGCCGTGTCGGCCTGGACATAGGCGTCGTCGGTCGTGATCATGAAGCGCCCGTCGGTCCAGTAATCATAGCCATACCAGGCGCCGGCGCCCAGCAGGGCCAGGCCGATGATGGGCAGCAACATCGAGCGCATCGAGCGCTTCTTCTTGGCGGGAGCCAGCGGGGTGACGTCGGCGGGCTTGAGAGGGGCTTCCGGCGCTTCGATCGCAGGCTGGACCTTGGCACTGGGGAACGGGCGGACTTCGGCACTGGTGGGCGCGTTCGAGGACATGATATCTCTCTAAATTAACTGGCGCTGAATTTCGTCAGACTGAACCGTTCGGTTCGATCTCGACGTTGACTTAGCGCTTAAAGAGGCCCATATCAAGAGCAATCGAACCGGATGGTTCGAATTATTTTACGAGGTGTGACATTATGGCCGAAGCCCCCAAGGCCGCTCCTTTGCCTGATTCAGGCCCATTGCCCAGCGCCGGCAAGGACCAGTGCGATCTGCTGGACAGTCTGCCGCGCGGCCGCCCGGCCGCGGGGCAAGACCCGGTCAAGCGCAGCCAGATCATCGAGGGTGCGCGCCGTGTCTTCATCGACAAGGGCTTCGAAGCCGCGTCGATGAACGACATTACGCGCGAGGCCGGCGTGTCCAAGGGCACCATCTATGTCTACTTCGCCAATAAGGAAGAGCTGTTCGAAGCGCTGATCGAGGAAGAGCGCGGCACGATTTTCAAGAACATGTATGAAGTGCTCGACCAGATTGGCGACCTTCGCCAGACGCTGGTGAAGTTCGGCGTCGTGCTGTCCATGAAGATCACTTCGGCGAGGGTCATCCTGGCGCAGCGGACGGTGATCGGCGCGTCGGAACGCATTCCGGAGCTTGGTGCCCGGTTCTACGAACGCGGCCCGAAGCGTGGCCATGACAGGGTCGTCGTTTTCCTCAACATGGCTATCGAACGCGGCCTGCTGAAGATCGACGACGTCGAACTTGCCGCCTATCAGTTCACCGAGCTGTGTCTGGCCGGTCTTTTCCGCCAGTGCATATTCGCCTATCGCACCAAGGCGCCAAGTGCGGCCGAGATCGAACACATCGTCAGGTCGGGCGTCGACGTGTTCCTGAAGGCCTACGGCACCGAACAGCTGGCAGAGCAGGAACGGGCCTCCAGCCCCGCCTGACAGGCTGCCAGGGTCGGTGGCCTATCCGCCATTGGCGGCGAGCACGATCGCCGCACGCAATTCCTCGAGGCCCTCGCTCTTTTCCGACGACGTGGCGAGCACGAAGGGAAATGCCGCCGGGCGTTTCTTGATCTTCTGGAGCGTTTCCTCGATCAGCCGCGGTACCCCCGCCGCTTTGATCTTGTCGGTCTTGGTCAGCACGATCTGATACGACACCGCCGCCTTGTCGAGCAGCGACAGCACCTCGTCGTCCTTGGCCTTGATGCCATGGCGGGCATCGATCAGCACGTAGACGCGCTTCAGCGTCACCCGGCCCTTGAGATAGTCGAACACGAGCTTCGTCCACTCGTCGACCTTTTCCTTCGGTGCCGTGGCGTAGCCATAGCCTGGCATGTCGACCAGCGCCATCGGCGGCAGATCGGCGCCTTCTCCCGAAAATCCGCCAGGCACGAAATAGTTGAGCTCTTGCGTGCGGCCCGGCGTGTTGGAGGTGCGCGCCAGCCCCTTTTGGTTGACCAGCGCGTTGATCAGCGACGATTTGCCGACATTGGAGCGGCCGGCAAAGGCGATCTCGGGCGGTCCCTCCGGCGGCAGGAATTTCATCGCCGGCACGCCGCGGATGAAGATCCAGGCTCGCGTGAACAATTCGATACCGATCGTGGTCTTGTTCAACGCGTTCAAACCGCTGCCTCCAGAAGAAAAATGTTGCTGCCACGAATGGCATCGAGATTGCGGCTGATCTTTTCCACCGGCCAGTGCCACCACGCTAGCGCCAGCAGCCGCCGGATGGTCCTGTCATCGAAGCGCATCTTCACCACTTTGGCCGGATTACCGGCGACAATTGCATAGGCTGGCACATCGTGCGTCACCACCGACTTTGCCGCGACGATAGCGCCGTCGCCGATTTTCACGCCCGGCAGCATCACCGCTTCCATGCCGATCCAGACGTCGTTGCCGACGATTGTGTCGCCACGCACCTCCTTCGACCATGTCGCCGGGTCGAAACCTTCCTCCCAGCCGTGACCAAAGATGTTGAACGGATAGGTCGAAAAGCCGGACATGGCGTGATTGGCGCCGTTCATGATAAAGCGCGCACCCTCGGCAATGGCGCAGAACTTGCCGATGACTAGCCTGTCGCCGATGAACGGATAATGATGCAGCACGCATTTTTCGGCGAATTTGTCGGGTCCGTCAGGGTCGTCATAATAGGTGAAGTCGCCGATCTCGATATTCGGCGCCGTCACCAGCGGTTTCAGAAAGCCGACGCGTGTGTGCAACGGGATCGGATGCTTGATCGATGGATTGGGTCCGGTCATATCGAGCTCCGTCGAGCAACTGCCAGCCAGGTCAAAATAGCGCGATCCGTCCGGCAGTACCAATCGCTTAATCCAGACCGGCAGCCTGTGCAAAAAGCCCCGGACGAACCGGGGCTTTCTGGTTTCGCACTATCGGAGCGCCGGCTATTCCGCCGGCGACGGTTTCTTGCGGAACAGCGCGACCAGATTGTCCCACAATTCGATCTTGGCGCCCTGCCGCTTCATGATCACGCCCTGCTGCAGGATCGACAGCGTGTTGTTCCAGGCCCAGTAGATGACGAGGCCGGCCGGAAAACCCGCCATCATGAAGGTGAAGATCACGGGCATCCAGGTGAAGATCGCCGCCTGCGTCGGGTCCGGCGGCGTCGGGTTCATGCGCATCTGCAGGAACATCGTCACGCCCATGATCAGCGGCCAGACGCCGATCATCAGCATGTGCGGCAAGGTAACGGGGATCAGCCCGAACAGGTTGAAAATCGACGTCGGGTCCGGCGCCGCCAGATCCTGGATCCAGCCGAAGAACGGCGCGTGCCGCATCTCGATGGTGATGTAGAGCACCTTGTAGAGCGAAAAGAACACCGGGATCTGCAATGCCACCGGCCAGCAGCCGGCGAGCGGATTGATCTTCTCGGTCTTGTAGAGCTCCATCATCGCCTGCTGCTGCTTCATCTTGTCGTCCGCGTATTTCTCGCGGATCTCGAGCATCTTGGGCTGCACCTTCTTCATGTTCGCCATCGACGCATAGGACTTGTTGGCGAGCGGGAAGAACAGCGCCTTGACAATGACGGTGGTGGCGAGGATCGCCAGACCGAAATTGCCGAAGAATTTGTAAAGCGTGTCGATCAGCGAGAACATCGGCTGAGTTATGAACCAGAACCAGCCCCAATCGATCAGCTTTTCGAAAAGCCTTATCTTGCGATCTTTCTCGTAAGCATTGATCTTGTTGACTTCCTTTGCGCCGGCAAAGATCTCCGATTCAATGGTCTTGGATTCGCCGGGCTGCAGCGCAATCGCGTCCGTGCGGAAGTCGGCTTGATAGCGATGACGGCCGTCCTCGTAATAAGCGAAGTTTGGCTGAAACTCCTGCGCCTCTGTCGGCACCAGCGTCGCCGCCCAGTATTTGTCGGTGATGCCCAGCCAACCGTCCTTGGACTTGCTCGGTGTGTACTGCTTGTTTTTCTCGAGATCGGCGTATTTGTGTTCCTGCAGGCCTTCGCTGCCGGTGACGCCGATCAGGCCTTCGTGCAACACATAGATGCTGGCGACCGCCGGCTTGTCGAAGCGGGTGATGCGGCCGTAATTGAACAGCGAGACAGGGCTGCTACCGGAATTCTGCACGGTGTCGGAAACGGTGAACATGTAGTCGTTGTCGACCGAGAATGTGCGTTTGAAAGTCAGGCCCTTGTCGTTGGTGAAGGTGAGCGTCACTGGTGTAGCCGGCGTTAGCGTCGGATTGCCGTCGACGTTCCAAACGGTCTTGGGTCCCGGCAGCGTTCCCGCCTTGTCTTCGCCAACAAAGCCGATCTCGGCGAAATATCCGTTCGGCAGCGACTCAGGATTGAGCAGCGCGATCTTGGGTGAGTTTTTGTCGACCGTCTCCGTGTAGTGCTTGAGCTTGAGATCATCGAGACGCGCGCCGGTGAGGTTGATCGAGCCTTCGAGGCTCGGCGTGTCGATCTTGACGCGGCTGGTCGAGGCAATCGCCTGCTCCCGGCCGGCCGGCGTCACCGCGTTGCCGCCAGGCGCGTTCGGAATGGCGCCCGGCTGCACCGGTGTTTCGCTGGCGCCCGGGCTGGTGCCTTGGGCGGCCTTCTTCTGCTCCGCCACGCGCTGCTCTTCGATGCGGGCGGCTTCGCGCTGCATCTCGCTGCGCGGCATCACATACAAATATTGCCAAAGCGCCAGGATCAGCACCGACAGTGCGATGGTGATGAAGAAGTTGCGGTTGTTTTCCATCGAAGCCCTTGGCCTATCGTGTTCCACGCAATCTGCGGGAGAGTTCGGCCTTCAACTGGCCGAACGGAGTGGTAAGCACGTCTTCGCGCCCGACAATGACATAATCATTGCCTGGCGCCATGTCATCCGCGGCATGCGTGCGCACGGCCTCTCTGAGCCGCCGCCGGATGCGGTTGCGAACGACGGCGTTGCCGACCTTCCTGGTGACGGTGTAGCCGACGCGCGGCGCCTCGCTGTCGCCGCGGCCCAGGACCTCGACGAGGAAAAGCCGCCCGCGGCGCTTTTCGCCGCGGCGGACAGCCAGGAATTCCGCGCGCTTCAGAAGCCGCTTGGGATGGGCACCCGTTGGCTTGCCGGTTGCGGGCAACGATCTTGTCTCTCGCTTGGTGCTCAGGCGCTGAGACGCTTGCGGCCGCGGTTGCGGCGGGCTGCGACGACGCCGCGGCCACCTTTGGTGGCCATGCGGGCGCGGAAACCGTGCCTGCGTTTGCGGACGAGTTTGGACGGCTGGTAAGTACGCTTCATTTGTTTAAATACCGCGGGGTGCGGCCCTTCTTGATTCTGTCACTTTGTAACAGGAGCTTTGCCGGGCCGGTTTTGGCGCGATCGAAACCGCGCCGGGACGAATGGCCCGAGCGTGAGCGGGCTTATAGAAAGAAGGGTTTTGGAAGTCAATCCAGCGTGTCGGGCCGGCATTGTCGGACCGGCATCGAAGTCTTGCGGCCCTTTGTCCGGCTTCGACCAAGGATGAATTTGGCAAAAAAGCCGCAATCGCCTAATCTCACCCGATCAAGCGATCGTGAAGACGAGCAGTCCCTAAGACAAGCAGCCGTGATGACAGGCAGCCGTGACGACGAGCATGAGTGAAGTCCCAGCAACCGACGAAAGCATCGCCCAGGCGAAGGCGGCCACCCGCAGGGTGCCGCTGGCGCGCGGCCTGTCGACCAAGTTGCTGCTGCTCACCATCGTCTTCGTGCTCTTGGCCGAAATCCTCATCTTCGTGCCCTGGATCGCCAGCTACAGGCTGAGTTGGCTGAAGGAGAGGCTGAGCACCGCCGCCGCGGTTTCCATCGTCCTGGTGCAGGGCGAACCTGCCTCGCTGTCGCGTGCCGCCCAGAACGACGTACTGATGGCGATCGGCGCCAAGGCGATCGCCGTGCGCGACGGCGGCGTCTCGCGGCTTCTGGTCGTGGCCGAAATGCCGCCGCAGGTCGACGAGCATATCGATATCGCCAATGTCGGCATGATCAAGGGTATGACCGGCGCGCTGGACACGCTGTTTTTCGGCGGCAAGCGGATGCTGCGCGTTTTCGGGCCGGTCGGCGACAGCGACAAGGAATTCGAGCTGATCATGCCCGACCACCGCCTGCGCAATGCCATGCTGATCTATTCGCGCAACGTCGCCTTCGTCTCGCTGCTGATCTCGCTGTTCACCGCCATGCTGGTCTACGCCGCGATAGACCTGATCATGATCGGCCCGATCAGGACGATGACACGCTCGATGCTGTCCTTTTCCGAGGCGCCCGACGATCCCGGCCGCATCATTCACCCCGCCGCCCGGGCCGACGAGATCGGCGTCGCCGAACGCGAGCTGTCGCAGATGCAGGAGCGGCTGCAGAAGATGCTGACCGAGCAGAAGCACCTGGCCGATCTCGGCCTGGCCGTGTCGAAGATCAACCACGACATGCGCAACATCCTCGCCTCGGCGCAACTGATGTCGGACCGCCTGCGCCAGGTCAAGGACCCGACCGTGCAGGCCTTCGCACCAAAACTGCTGCGCGCGCTCGACCGTGCGGTGTCCTACTCGGAGGGCGTGCTGGCCTATGGCCGCACCCAGGAGCCGCCGCCGTCGCGCCGCAGGCTGCGGCTGCGCCAGCTGGTCGAGGACGTCCAGGGCCTGCTCGACATCGAATGCGGCATCGAATTCGTCAACGCCGTCGATCCGGTGCTTGAGGTCGACGCCGATTCCGACCAGCTGTTCCGCGTGCTCACCAATCTTAGCCGCAACGCCGTGCAGGCGATGGCGGCCGACACGGAGAGCGCCGTGGTGCGCCGCTTGACCATATCGGCCGAGCGCATCGGCAGCGTCAGCCGCATCGTCGTCACCGACACCGGCCCCGGCCTGCCGCCAAAGGCGCGAGAAAACCTGTTCGCGGCATTTCGCGGCTCGGCCCGCAGCGGCGGCACCGGCCTTGGCCTGGCGATCGCCCATGAATTGATCCGCGCCCATGGCGGCACGGTGGAGCTGGTCGAAAGCATCGGCGGCCGCACCACATTCGCGGTCACCATTCCCGACCAGCCGGTCCGGCTCGACCAGGCCCGCAACGGTCTGCGCCGCCCGGCGTAACGAACCGTTTCGTTACGGACCGTTTCAATTCGCAAATGGTTGGTCCGAGACTACGAGTCATCGGCTCGGCCGCCGTGCAACGGCGTGTTTCGTTACGGGCCGTTCCGATTGGCAAATGACTGATCCAAGACGATGACCTATCGGCTCGGTCGCCGAGTGACGCGATCTTGCCTTCGCCGGCCGGCGCATGACGGCAAAACATGACGGCAAAACTTTTGGCCAGGATCGGCTTGCTTTTCGCAAATTCAGTCGCTAGGGAACAGCTCACATTCGCGGCCGGTCGCCAGGATCGGATCGCGGGGCTATGCAAAGCATGGCCTGTTGCGCGCCCGTAGCTCAGCTGGATAGAGCACCAGACTACGAATCTGGGGGTCAGGAGTTCGAATCTCTTCGGGCGCGCCATTAAACTCATGCCTACCCCGGGAACATTGGTAACAGAATCTGCCACCGGTGGCCGGAAAGTCGCGAGGGCTGAGCGCCATCCATGCCAAAAAAGTGATCGTCAGCTAATGCTCCTCAGTCGGCCTGCTTAATCTCCGGGCCCGGTTCAGTCGGCGGGCCTGGCGTGCAATCCTGGCCAGTGCATTCCTGCACGGGATCTTTCGCCGGCGGGAGACAATTTTGGCCTTCACAATGAACGGGCGGCTGCGTTGTTGCGGCTTTATTGTTCTGCGGCACAGGCCGATCCTCAGCGCGAACGGCCGGCATTCCAAGGTCGATCATGGCCGTGCACAAGAGCGCAATCCGAAGCAAATTCATTTTCGCCTCCGCAACTGACAGCGAGACGCAGATTATACCTTCGAACTGCGGCCAACATCCTGTCACCCGCGAACGGCGTTAACAGCGCGTTTCATTGCCGGTCGGAAGGGCGCGTCGTCCTCTTCCCGGCAAAATAGCGCCAGAAACGGGGCTTTCGGCCAGAGGTGACTGAAGCCAACCTTCCGATTTTCCTGTACACCTGTTCGAAGGGTTCGAGGTGCGTTAGGGCCTCGCATATTCGAGGTTTTCAGTTCTTTCACGGGGGAACGTACATGACGGCATTCAACAGCGTCCGCTTCCGGGTCAAGCCGGGTAGTGAAGACGAATTCGTCGAACTGTTCAGCGCGCTCCGCGCAATTTCGAGGGATTGCGAAAAATGGCTCTCATCAAATCGGGAGATGGCGCCTTCTTCTCGATTGGAGAGTGGGACACTTTTCAGCACATGGTCGATGCCAGGCCCAAAATGCTAGGCAATCTTGATCGGTTCCGGCATACGTTGCAGCAGCTTGAGGGCGGATATACGGATGCTGTTTCCGGCGAGGCTGTCTTCGAAACGGACGGCAGGAGCAGCGGCAGGTCGGTATAGTTTCGCACTTCGAAAAGCTTATGCCGTGCGCCACTTCCCGGCTCTATCACCTAAACCGCACATTCCCCCTGGAAAGCTCTGCCACCGACCTGCATCCCATCAGCCGCATGTCGCGTTCGATCTCGGTTCGCATCAGGCCGAGCGCCCGTTCGACGCCGGCCTGTCCGGCGGCTGCCAGCGGGAAGAGATAGTAGCGCCCGACGCCGACGGCCTTGGCGCCCAACGACAGGGCCTTCAGCACATGCGTGCCGCGCTGGACGCCGCTGTCGATGATCACGTCTATCTTGTCGCCCACCGCGTCGGCAATCTCCGACAGTTGGTCGAAGGGGCTGCGCGAGCCGTCCAGCTGTCTGCCGCCATGATTTGACAGAACGATACCGGTGCAGCCGATGTCGACCGCCTTTCTGGCATCGGCGACGCTCATGATCCCCTTCAGGCAAAACTGGCCGTTCCAGAAGCGGACCATGTCCTCGACGTCCTTCCAATCCAGCGACGGGTCGAGGATCTCGGTGAAATAGCGGCTGATGGAAAGCGCTCCGCCGCCGAGATCGATATGGCCGTCCAACTGCGGCAGGCTGAACTTTTCGTGCGTCAAATAGTCGATAGCCCATCTCGGCTTGATCGCAAACTGCATCATGCCGCCGGGCGTAAGCCGAAAGGGGATGGAAAAGCCGGTCCGCAGGTCGCGCTCACGGTTTCCGCCGGTGACGCTGTCGACGGTCAGCATCATCACCTCGACGCCGGACGTCTTGGCGCGCTCCATCATGGCGCGGTTCAGGCCGCGATCCCTGTGGAAATAGAACTGATAGACCTGCGGCGTCCTGTGCTTGCGGACTTCCTCCAGGCTGACCGTGCCGAGCGACGAGACGCCGAACATCGTGCCGAACTTCTCCGCCGCCGCGGCGACGGCGCGCTCGCCGCTATGGTGAAACAGTCGCTGGAGAGCCGTCGGCGAACAATAGACCGGCATCGCCAGCTTCTGGCCCATGACGGTGACCGACATGTCGACCTGTCCGACGCCGGCAAGGACGTTGGGGACGAGATCGCAGTCCTCGAACGCCGCCGTGTTGCGCCGCAGCGTCGTCTCGTCGTCCGCGCCGCCATCGATATAATTGAAGATCGGACCTGGCAGGCGCTGTTTTGCCAGCCGGCGGAAGTCCTGAAAATTGTAGCAGCTTTGCAATCTCATGAAATCAATCGGGTATATGCCGGGCCCGATGTCAAGCCTGTGCCATTGTCGATCGCCGGCGCTCTCGCCTCAGCCCGCCAGAGCGCCAACTGACTCCCGCTCCACCAGCGGGCATTCAAGCTTTGTGATGGGATAGCGGCCACGACCGGGAGCAGCGGGGACTTCGAGCTGCTCGATCGCCCATTGTCCCATCGCCATATGCGGCAGGATCGACGTCGTCAGCGGCGGGAACAGATGCCGCGCGATCTCCTCGTCGTCATAACCGATCACCGAAATATCCCGGGGGATGTGCAGGCCGGCCTCCTTCAGCGCCTCGTAGCAGCCGATCGCGGTGCGGTCGTTCTGGCAGAAGATGGCGGTCGGCCGGTCCTTCAGCGCCAAGAGCTCGACGGTCGCGGCATAGCCGGCGCTCGCCGACCAGTCGCCTTCGACGACCAGCGCCGGGTCGAACGGAATGTCGGCCGTCGCCAGCGCCCGGCGGTAGCCCTTCAGCCTGTCCTGCGCCGCCTGCATCCAGGGCTCGCCGGTAATGGTGGCGATACGCCGGTGGCCATGGCCGATCAAGTGGCGGGTGGAGCTCTGGCCGCCGGCGATCTCGCTCGGCACCACGGCGGGGAAGGCATAGTCGGCGGTGTAGCAGTTGAGCAGGATGACCGGAATGTCGAGGCCGTAGAGATAGTCCGGCGCGACGATCTCGCGGGTGAAAATGGTCATGTAGATCAGCGCCGAAATGCCCCGCTTGGTCAGAGCCGCGATGGCACGGGGCTCCATCACCTCGTCGCCCATGGTCTGCGCCACCAAAAGCACATTGCCGGCGTTCCACGAGGCTTGCCGCGCCCCTTCAATGGCGACGACCGCCTCCGGGCTGGTCGCCAACTGGTCGACGGCGAAGCCGATCACGCCATCCAGCCCGTCGAATGCGGCAACCGGGGCTCGCAAGGCAGAAAACACGGGCGGCGAATAGCCCAGCGTTCGCGCCGTCTCGATCACCCGCTCGCGGGTTTGCTGCGACAGCCTGATGCCCGGCGTGTTGTTGAGCACGAACGAAACCGTCGCCTGCGAACAGCCTGCCGCCCTGGCGATGTCGGTCATGGTAACGCGGCCCTTGGAGTTTTTCCCGGACAGCTTGCGCCGCCTGGTACCCTCAAGGACGGGATCACGCAGTGGTTCGTTCATGTCATTGGTCCCTCGAACCTCGCATTTATAGGGCGAAGCGATACTAATAGATATAATCGACCCTCTTAGGCGATTTAGTCCCCGATCCAAAACGGTTGCGACTGGGGAGGCCTCTCTCGTTTGTGGCGAGAATCCCGACCAAACTAATACTCTTTACTAATATCTGGCATCCCTATAACGTCAATCCATCATGCCCGGACGACGTCGGACCGCGCATGTTCGGAACGCAAGTCAGCCTGGTATCGGACGGTTCCCGTCAGTCGAAGCTTGCCTGCCGCTCCGGGAAATGTCAGACAAATCGGACTATTTACGAACGGCGAATGAGTCTCTAAAGTCGACGATAGCGGCTGGAATGGCGTCGTTCTTCGCTGCCGGAAACCCTTGAGGAGGAGGGCGTCCAAGCCGCGCCGGCACGTTCATCATCAGCGAAAATTACTGAGTCAAAATGGGAGGTTGAATATGAAATCTGTGATACGAAATGCGTCCGTCGCCGCTGCGGCCCTGCTGCTCGGCCTTTCCGCCAGCGCAATTGCGCGGGCCGACGACAAGCCGACTCTGGCCTTCGTCGTCAACGGCGCTTCCGATTTCTGGAAGGCGGCCGAAGCCGGCGTCAAGAAGGCTCAAGGCGAACTGCCCAATTACAATCTGGAGCTCAAATATCCGGAGCAGTCCTCGGTCGCCATCCAGCAGCGCCTGATGGACGACCTGGTGACGGCCGGTGTTAAGGCGATCATGGTCTCGGCCGTCGATCCCAAGACGTCGACCGACGGGCTGAACAAGATCGCCTCGGAAACGGCGTTGTTCACCACCGACAGCGACGCACCACAGACCAAGCGTGTCGCCTATATCGGCTCTTCCAATGTCGATGCCGGCAAGCAGGCGGCAGAGATCGCCAAGAAGGCAATGCCTGACGGCGGCAAGTGCCTCGGCTTCGTCGGCCTGCTCGGCGCCGACAATGCCAAGGAACGTATCCAGGGCATGAAGGACGGTCTCGCGGGCACCAAGATCGAATTGGTCGACGTGCGTGGCGACGACATCGATCAGGCTCGCGCCAAGAAGAACGTCGAGGACGCGCTGGTCGCCAGCCCCGACGTCACCTGCATGGTCGGCTTCTATTCCTACAACACGCCGCGCATCTACGAAGCGCTGCGCGATGCCGGCAAGCTCGGCCAGATCACCGTCGTCGGCTTCGACGACGATCCGATCACGCTGGGCGGCGTCAAGGAAGGCACCGTCGCCGCTACCGTCGTACAGCAGCCTTTCGAATGGGCCTATCAGGGCATGAAGCTGATGGCCGCCTATCTCGAGGGCGACAAGTCGGGCGTGCCCGCCGATGGCCTGATCATCGTGCCGACCAAGATCATCGGCAAGGACGATGTCGACGCCTACGCCGCCAACCTCAAGGCGATGTCGGGAAACTGAGCGAATTAGGTTGCGCCGGCTCAAGGGTTCGCCCTGAGCCGGCGATTCTATTGACGCGCCTCGCAAGGCCCGTCAGTCTGAGGCCAAAACGGCTCACCGGCTGCTGTCAGGCGTGATGAATTATTCCGATCCATCCATCGTTGCATCCACGGCCGCTCCGTTCCTGAGCCTCGACGGCGTGCGCAAGACCTATCCCGGCGTTGTCGCGCTGGACGGGTTCTCGATCGAGGTCAGGCCCGGCGAGGTCATCGGCCTGGTCGGCGAAAACGGCGCCGGCAAATCGACGCTGATGAAGATCCTCGGCGGCGTGACCCGGCCGGACACCGGCACCATCACCGTCGATGGCGTCGCCCATGACAGTCTGACCGTCGAGGCCAGCATCGGTTCGGGCATCGCCTTCGTCCACCAGGAACTCAACCTGTTCGAGAACCTCGACGTCGCCGCCAATATCTTCTTCGGCCGCGAACCGCTGCGCGCCGGCCCGTTCAGGCTGGTCGACCGCGCCAGGCTGCGAGCGCTGGCGGCGCCGCTGCTCAAACGCGTGGGCGCCAATTTCTCGGCCGATACGCCGGTGTCGGCGCTGTCGCTGGCCCAGCAGCAAATGGTCGAGATCGCCAAGGCGCTGTCGATCAAGGCGCGGCTGGTCATCCTCGACGAACCGACATCGAGCCTGCCGATCGCCGAAACCGACAAGCTGCTCGGTGTCATCAAGGCGCTGAAGGCAGACGGCATCAGCGTCATTTTCATCTCGCACCGCCTGCACGAGGTCGAGCGCGTCGCCGACCGCGTCGTCGTGCTCAGGGACGGCATGCTCGCCGGAACCTTGCCGAAGAGCGCCATCAATCACGACCAGATGGTCAAGCTGATGATCGGCCGCATGCTGAAGGAGCGCGAGAAGGCCGCGGAATCGGCGCGCCCGCCGGGCTCTGTCGCGCTGTCGGTCAAGGCCATTCGCACCGCTGCCTATCCCGACCGGCCCGTCGACCTCGACGTCAGGCATGGCGAGATCCTCGGCCTCGCCGGTCTCGTCGGCTCGGGCCGGACGGAGCTGGCGCGCGTTCTGTTCGGCATCGACAAGAGCTTTGGCGGCTCGTTCCAGCTTGACGGAAAAGATCTGGTTCTTGGTTCGGCCGCGGACGCAGTGGCCAACGGTATTTTCCTCGTCCCCGAAGACCGCAAGCTGACCGGCATCCTGCTCGATCTGTCGATCGCCCAGAACATCTCGCTGCCCAATCTGCCGGCGCATTCGCGGCGCTCGCTGGTCTCGGCCGGCGCGGAGGCCGCCACCGCCGAGAAGCAGAAGACCGATCTCGGCATCAGGGCGCCCTCCGTCCAGACGCGCACCGGCACGCTGTCGGGCGGCAACCAGCAAAAGGTCGTGCTGGCCAAATGGCTGGCGATGAAGCCGAAGGTGATGATCCTCGACGAGCCGACGCGCGGCATCGACATCGGCGCCAAGGCCGAGATCTACGGGCTGATGCGGGCGTTGGCCGATGCCGGCGTCGCCGTGCTGATGATCTCCAGCGACATGGAGGAGGTGATCGGCGTTTCCGACCGCATTGCCGTCATGCATGAAGGCCAGATCTCCGGCATTCTCGACAAGGACCGGTTCAGCCAGGAAAACGTGCTGCTGCTGGCGGTCGGCAAGCAGCCGAAGTAGTTCGCAGGCACTGGGAGAAGACGATGAGCAAGAAAGATCTCGGCCTGCTGATCCTGATCCTGGTGGTCGGCGCGGTGGTGGCAATCATCAACCCGCGCTTCCTGCTGCCGATCAATCTCGCCAACACCTCGAACCTGATCGGGTTGTTCGGCATCCTGTCGATCGGCCAAGCCTTCGTCATCATCACTGGTGGCATCGAATTGTCGGTCGGCTCGGTGGTTGCGCTGCTCGGCGTGCTGTTCATCGACTTCATCGCCACGCGCGGCATGGCCTGGCCGGTCGCCCTGCCGCTGATCCTGGTGCTCGGCGGCATCATCGGGCTGGCGCATGGCTGGCTGATCACCCGGCTCAAATTGCAGCCTTTCGTGGTGACTTTGTGCGGCCTGTTGATCTATCGCGGCGTGGCGCGCTTCTACACCGCCGACGGCACCGCCGGCTTTGCCTTCGGACAGAACTTCCCGGAACTCGAGTTCCTGACGGCGGGGCGGTCCTGGGGCGTGCCGAACAGCTTCATCGCGCTGATCGTCATCGCCGTCGTCATGTGGGTGGTGCTGCACCGGTCGGTGTTCGGGCGCTATCTCTATGCCATCGGCAAGAACGAGGAAGCGGCAAAATATTCCGGCATCCGCACCGGCCGCATCGTCATGGCCGCCTATGTCATCTGCGGCGTGCTGACGGCGCTGTCGGCGATCTATTTCGCCATGTACACACGCTCGATCTCGCCGGCGAGCCACGGCCAGTTCTACGAGCTCTATGCCATCGCGGCCGCGGTGCTCGGCGGCTTCTCGCTGCGTGGCGGCGAAGGCTCGCTGATCGGCGTCCTGCTCGGCACCGTGCTGCTGCAGGAGCTGCAGAACCTCGTCAACCTGCTCGGCATCCCGTCCTCGCTCAACTTCGCCGTCATGGGCGGGGTGATCCTCATCGGCGTGCTGGTCGACCAGCAATGGGGCGTGTTCAGGGCGCGGCGGCGGATGCTGGAAGCCACACGCAAGGGCGTGGCGGGTGCTGCCGCTGAGTGACGCAAAAATAGCTGGATGAAATTCGCCGACTGCCATGGCAGGTGGCGTGAAAGAGTCAGCCGGAGCTTCGCGACAGCAGTTCAGGTCGGTCTCTATTTGGAACGAAACCCGTATCTGAGCGTTTATTTAAGCTTTGCTGCGCGGAGGTGTTCCATGCCCACGAATCCAGTTAGTACCGCCAAAGTAGGAACTCACCCCCTCCACCCGATGCTGATACCTTTTCCTGTCGCGTTTCTTGTCGGTGCGTTTGTCACCGACCTGGTTTTCTGGGGGACTGCCGATGCCTTCTGGGCACGGGCATCGATGTGGTTGATCGGGGCAGCCATAGTAATGGCCCTTCTCGCTGCGACAGCCGGATTTATCGACTTCCTCAACGAGCCGCGCATTCGCGCCTTGTCCGACGCCTGGTACCACATGCTAGGCAACTTGACCGCGGTCGTTGTGGCACTGATCAATTTCTACCTTCGCTATGCGCAAGGCGCCGAAGCCGCGGTCCGCCCATGGGGTGTGCTCTTGTCGTTCATAGTGGTCTGCATACTGCTGTTCACCGGCTGGAAGGGCTGGGAGATGGTGTATCGGCACCACGTTGCAGTTCTGGACACACCAGCGGATGCGCCAGCGAAGCCTTCGACAACCACTGCCACGGATACTCGTCACGCTGGTCGGGACCGGCACGCCGCATGAGGCCATAATCCCGAAAAGTGGATACCGGTTTCCAAAAAGATATCGGTTAGACAAGTAGCGCCCATACCGAATGCATCAGATGGGCGCTACTTTAGATAAGGCCCGACATGTCGGAGAAGGCCATGGCCTTGCGCAGCACCTCGGCGAAGCGCTCGCCGGCGGCTTCACGAGGGCCGCTATTGTCGATCGAGGTGACACCCGGTCCGGACAGCGCGACATTGGCACTGCGCGCCAGCCGTGCCAGCACTTCGCCGCGCGATTCGCGACCGCGCAATGCCAGCCGCTCGGCCAGGATATCCGGTGTAGCCGTGATCTCGACGACAGCCAGATTGGCGTAGCGCTCCCGCAGCGCCGGGATGATCGCGCGCGAGACGTTGGCGATCGCGACACGGCCGTTTGAGACCGACCAATCGACTTCGGCCGGGATGCCATAGCGCAGGCCATGCGCTTCCCAGGAAATCGCGAAGGCGCCATCCGCTTCGGCCTCGACGAAGGCAACGTCGGCGAGCGTGTCGTGATCCTCGGTGGCCGCATCGCTCGGCCGGGTGATCACCCGGCGCACGAACTCCAGCCGGCTCTCGTCGGCAAACACGGCGCGCGCATAGCCGATCACCGTGTCCTTGCCGGCACCGCTCGGCCCGACGACGGCGACGAAGACACCGTCGCGGATCGGAAATCCCGTAGCGCGCAATTCACGCTCGACCGATGCCGACACCATCATGCGACTCGGCGTCCCTGCCGCCAGACCGTGCGGACGACCGGGACATGGTCGTCGACGCGCACGCGAACCAGATCGGCGCGCCGGCCGGGCTCGATGACACCGCGATCGGTGAGGCCGACCGCCTCGGCCGGGTTCTTCGAGACCATCGCCACCGCCTGTGGCAAGGAAATGCCCTCGACCACGTCGCCGAGGAAGAAGGCTGACTGGATCAGACTGAACGGAATGTAGTCCGACGACAGGATATCGAGCAGGCCATCGCCGGCCAGCGTGCGGGCCGAGACATTGCCCGAATGTGACGCGCCGCGCATGACGTTCGGCGCGCCCATCAATACGCCGAGCCCTGCCTCTTTTGAAGCCCGCGCCGCCTCCTCGGTGGTCGGGAACTCGGCGACGCGCACACCTTGCGCGATCGCTTCGTCGACATGGCCGACGGTTGCGTCGTCATGGCTGGCGAGCACGATGCCGCGCTCTTGGCAGGCAGCGGCGATGAAGCTGCGGTTCGGGCTCGAATTCCTCGCCGATTCCGCCATCCGCTTTTCGCAGAATTTCTGGAAATCGCGATCGGTCAGCTTCAGCTTGCGCTGGTAGTAATAGGCGTAGGTTTCCAAATTGACGAACTGGCGCTGTCCGGGCGCATGGTCCATCAGCGACGCCAGCCTGACCCGCTCGTCGCCGTCGAAATTGGCGAAGGCCGTGAGGCAGTCCGGCGCCGAAACCTCGCAACGCAGATGGAGGAAATGGTCGGCCCTGAGCCGGTCCTGCTGCACGCTGTCCTCGATCGCGTCGGCCAGCTTGCGTATGTCGGCGGCCGTCAGGTCGGCATCCTCGTCCATGCCGACGCGCAAGGCGTCGAGCACAGTGGTGATGCCGGCGGTCGCCACCTGCGCGTCATGGGCGAGCACAGCTGCGATCGGGTTCCAGCGCACTTTCGGCCGTGGCGCGTAATGGCCTTCGAGATGGTCGGTGTGGAGCTCGACCAGGCCAGGGATGATGAAGTCGCCGCCCATGTCCTCGCCGCTGCGGCCAGCGCCGGGATCGATGGCGGCGATCATGCCGTCGCGCAGCACGATCGACCCTTCGACGATCTGGTCGGCCAGCACAATACGGGCATTGTCAAGAACGGTCTCGGCAGTCATTTCAGGCAGTCCTTGCAGCATTTTGCAGCCAATTGAAAATGAATTGGCGTCGCACCATGCGGTTAAAGCAAATAGTCATTTAGGCGGTTCTTCTGGCCGGGCGGCGCCCGAGCGCGTGATGGGACAGCACCATGAACGGAGCGCCCGGTTCAGTTTCCACAAACAGCGTCAACGCGTCCACCGCCACCGGCCGTTGCAGCACGTCCGCAAACAGGCTGTCGATTGCTAGGCGAAGACGAGGGCTTTCCTGTGACGACACCCGGCCGGACAGCGTCATATGGAAGCGAAACGTCTCGAAGACATAGGGATAGCCCCACTGGCAGAGATTGCGGAACTCGTCGGGCTTCAGCGAATCGGGGCTGCGCCGTTCGATCTCGGCTTCCGTCAACGGCGCGCGGAAGCGGTCGAAGTCGCGCACCACGTCATCGGCGAAGCGGTTGAGCGCCGGCAGCGGTGCTTCCGGCAACAGCGCGAAGAAGCCGTCGATCTGGCTGACGACGAGGCGCGGGATCGTAACCACCGGCGTCGCCTCGGCAAAATCGTCGAGTGCTGCACGAAGCGACGTTTCCGTCTCGTTGGAGGCCAGTCTGAAGGGCGCCTTCAGTGTCGCATGAAAGCCATAGCGGCGCGCCGAGGCGGTATGGAAGGCAACTTCTGCCGCCGACAACTCGCCCGCAGCCTCGACCGGCTTTGTGGCGGCACCGAATGGGTCGCGGCCGAGCCAGTTGGCGGCGATCCGTGCCAGCGGTTCGTCTTGTCGGGGGGTGAAATAGATCGCGTAGCGCATCGAAAGTCCTCGTCAGCCCCGCTGCCATAGGTGATTTCCATGACGAATTGACGAAGCTTTGCGGCGTTTTCGGTAACAAAACCACACAGCCGGGTCGTTAGCCGACGATTTTTCGCTTGGACCAGCGGTTGGGGCGAAGGGGAAATGGTTAGGCCTTCATCAGCCATTCGTGCTCGGGCGCGTTGTGGAATTTCCACGTCCGCTTCGGTCCGGCCATGACGTTGAGATAATAGAGATCATAGCCGTGGCAGGCTGCGCAGGGGTGATAACCCTTGGGAACCAGCACGACGTCGCCGTCCTCGATCGCCATCGCCTCGTCGAGCGAACGAGCACCGTTCTCGTCGGCATCGGTGTAGACGCGCTGGAAAGCAAAGCCCTGCGGCGGGTTGAGACGGTGGTAATAGGTCTCCTCGAGATAGGATTCAGCCGGCAGATTGTCCTGGTCGTGCTTGTGCGGCGGATAGCTCGATGTGTGGCCGCCGGGTGTGATGACCTCAACCACCAGCAAGGAATCGGCCGGCTTGCCTTCCGGCAGGATGTTGGTGACGTAGCGCGTGTTGGTGCCTTTGCCGCGAACCTCCTGGCCGAGATCGTCGGGTCCGATGACACGGATCGGCAGACCGCCGCCCAGTCCTGGCGCCGAACAGACGGCAAGTTCGAGATCGGTATCGGCGCTCACCGACCACTCCGACCCCTGCGGCACATAGACCGACCAAGGCTTGCCTTCGAACGGCGACATGCGTTCGCCGAGCAGGCCGAGATCCTTGCCGCCGGCTTTGGCCTTGCCCTTGCCGGTGACGAACACCAAGCAGACTTCACGATCCGCGGTTTGCCCGGAAGCGCTCTCGCCGGGCCTGAGCCGATGCAGATCGAAGCCGACATAGGTCCAGCCGGCGTTTTGCGGCGTCACATGAGCGATGCGGCCGTGGCCCTTATTGGCTTTGACGAGCAGCTTCGACATGGTCATTCCTTCGGTTCGGCGTCCGCCGATGACTTGTCCTCGTCAGCCGGCTTGTAGAGATAGAAGAATTGCCAGACGGCATAGCCGGCGAAGCCGAGCGCGATCACGCCCCAGAACGGCGTGCCGGTGGCGAATTCGATCACCGACCAGACCAGGCAGACCGCGACAACGGCAACGCGCCGCCACAGCGGCCGGAAAAACGGGTGCTCGGAGTCTTTCATCGGATCAACACCTTTCCTCGCGAACTCTCAAGCATTGGGAAAGCCCTGTGTCTCCACCGTATAGCCGGCCGCCGTCATAGCCCGCATCAATTCCTTGTAGCCGACCTGCGCCATCTTGAGCGGCGGGTTCTTCTTCGGATCCTGCTCGGCCTCGACCACGAACCAGCCTTCATAGCCATGGTCGGCGAGCCTCTGGACGATGGCGCCAAAATCCAGCGAGCCATCTCCCGGCACGGTGAAGGCGCCAAGTGCCACCGCGTCGAGGAACGATTGCTTCTCGCGATCCAGTCCCGCGATCACCTCCATGCGCACATCTTTCACATGCACATGGTTGATGCGCGGGTGGTGGTTATCAATAGCGCGCAGCACATCGCCGCCGGCAAAGGCCAGGTGACCCGCGTCGAGCAGCAATGGAATGCCTTCTCCCGAGTAACGCATGAAGGCATCTAGCTCTGGCTCGGTCTCAACTACTGCCGCCATATGATGATGGTAGGAGAGCGGCATGCCTTGCTCTGCACACCATTCGCCGAACTGCGTGAGCCGCCGGGCGTAGGCTTTCATTTCCTCGTCCGAAAGCCTGGGCTTGCTGGCGAGCGGCTTCGAGCGGTCGCCCTGGATAGAGCGGCCGACTTCACCATAGACGATGCATGGCGCGTTCACCGCCTTGAACAGGTCGATCATCGGCTGGATACGATCCTTGTTCTTCGCCATGTCTTCGTCGACCAGCGTCCCCGAGAACCAGCCGCCGCAAAGCGTCACGTCGGCCTCTTTCAGGATCGGCAGCATGATTTGCGGATCGTTGGGAAAGCGGCGGCCCATTTCCATTCCGGTAAAGCCAGCCGAGCGCGACTGGCGCAGGCACTCCTCCAGCGACACATCATCGCTGAGTTCGGCAAGATCGTCGTTCCACCATGCAATGGGGGACATGCCCAGTTTGGCTTTCAAGTCGTCACTCCAGTTTCAGACATTCGAGGCGCGTTCGCGGATGGCTAAAGAACCCGCCCGCTCAGCGCTTCCTCATATTTCTTGCGCGCCGCATTCACTTGCGGCCGTGCCGAGACTTCCGGCACTGCGACATCCCACCAGCTTCCACCGGCCTCGGTCGAAACCAGCGGGTCGGTGTCGATGACCAGCACGGTCGTTCGCGTGTTCTTCTTCGCTTGCGCCAGCGCCGTTTCCAGCCCGGCGATCGATGGCACTTTTTCGGCAATCGCACCCATGCTCGCAGCATGCGCGGCGAAGTCGATCTCGGGCAAGGTTTCGTGACGGGTGTCCTTCAGCAGATTGTTGAAGCTGGCCCCGCCGGTCGCAATCTGCAACCGGTTGATGCAGCCATAGCCGCGGTTGTCGAGCAGCACGATGGTCAGCTTGAGGCCGAGCATCACCGAGGTCGCGATCTCGGAATTGAGCATCAGGTAAGAGCCGTCGCCGATCATCACCACGACCTCTTCGTCCGGCTTGGCCATCTTGACGCCAAGCCCGCCGGCGATTTCATAGCCCATTGTCGAGAAGCCGTATTCTGCGTGGTAGGAGCCGGGCGCGCCCGCCTGCCATAGCTTGTGCAATTCGCCGGGCAAGCCGCCGGCGGCATGAAGCAGTACCACGCTGGAGCCCATGGTGCGCTGTACTGCGCCAATCACTTGCGCGTCGGACGGATAGGCGGCATTGGTCGACGCCGTCACCTTGTCGGCATCCGCTTGCCAGTTTTTCTTGCCGGTGATCGCATTGTCGGTCCAGCCTGAAGGGGCTTTCCAGCCTTTCAGTGCCGCAGCGAGTTCGGCGAGCCCTTCCGCCGCATCGGCGACCAGCGGCAGCGCCTGGTGCTTTCCGGCGTCAAAAGGCTGCACGTTGAGCCCGATGATGGTCCTGCCGGTATGCTTGAACAATGCCCAGGAGCCGGTGGTGAAATCCTGCAGTCTGGTGCCGACGGCAAGCACGACGTCGGCCTCTTCGGCCAGCCTGTTGGCCGCCGAAGTGCCGGTAACGCCGACCGCGCCCATGTTCAACGGATGATCGTCCGGGAGCGAGGATTTGCCGCCTTGCGTCTCACAAACTGGAACGCCGGCGCCTTGCACCAGTTTTGCCAACTCCTCGGATGCCTGCGAATAGAGTACGCCGCCGCCCGCGATCACCAGCGGCTTTTTCGCCGCTTTGAGTACCGCGACTGCGGCCGCCAGTTCGTTGCGGTCCGGGCGCTGCCGTCGCGGCGTCCAGAGTCGCTCGGCAAAGAAACTCTCGGGGTAGTCATAGGCCTCGGCCTGCACGTCCTGGCACAGCGCCAGCGTCACCGGGCCGCATTCGGCGGGATCGGTCAGCACCTGCATGGCGCGGTTGAGCGCCGGCATGATCTGCTCCGGCCGCGTGATGCGGTCGAAATAGCGCGACACCGGGCGGAGGCAGTCATTGACCGTCGCCGTGCCGTCGGAGAAATCCTCGGCCTGCTGCAATACCGGATCGGGAATGCGGTTGGCGAAGACGTCGCCGGGAAGAAACAGGACGGGCAACCTGTTTACGTGCGCAAGTGCGGCCGCCGTCACCATGTTGAGCGCGCCGGGGCCGATCGAACTGGTCGCGGCCATGAAGCGACGGCGGAAATTGGCCTTGGCGTAGGCGATCGCCGCATGCGCCATTGCCTGCTCGTTATGGGCACGGAAGGTCGGCAGTTCGTCGCGAACCTGGTAGAGCGCCTCGCCGACGCCGGCGACATTGCCGTGGCCGAAGATCGCCCAGACGCCGCCGAAGATCGGCACTCTCTTCCCGTCCATCTCGGTCATCTGTCGAGCAAGAAAGCGGGTCAGCGCCTGCGCCATCGTCAGGCGGATTGTCTTGGTCATGTCGGTTCCTCCGCAGTCCTTATGCCGCGCCTTCTTATGCTGCTTTGCGGCCGCGCGCCGCAAGCCATGCCTCGGTCAGTCTCTCGAAGCGAGATGCCATGTCGGCAACCGCTTCATCGTCTGACATCTTGCCGGCAAGCCATTGTTCGGCCGCGTTGATGAAGATGGTGCGGCCGACGGCAAAGCCCTTGACGATAGACGCCTTGGCGGTGGCAGCAAAGGCCGCTTCCAATTCGTCCTGCGGCGCTTCGAGGCCAAGCAGCACAATCCCGCGGCACCACGGATCGTTCTTCAGGATCACCGCCTCGATCTTTGCCCATGCGCCGGCCGATGCCTGTGGTTCGAGCTTCCACCAATCGGGCTTGATGCCGAGTGCGTAGAGTTCCTCGAGCGCGCGCGGGATGGTCATGTCGTCGAGCCTGCCGTGCTTGCCGGCGATGATCTCGACCAGAAGTTCTCTGCCCACTTTCCGCGCGGCCTCGAACAAAGCGCGCAGTTTCTGCTGCTGTTCGCTCTTCAGCGCCGCGGGATCGTCGGGATGATAGAAGCACAGGCACTTGATGCAGTGGTCGACCGGCCATTCGGTCAGTTGCGAACCTATGTCTTGCGAGAACTCGAAGCGAAGCGGCCGCGAACCCGGCAACTCGACCGGCCGGCCGAGCCAGGCGAAGGAATGGTGGGCGAATTCGAACATCGCCTCGCGTCCGTATTTTTCGTCGAGCAGCATGCCGTAGCCGGCGCGGCCAGCCGCGACCTTGGCCGCAGCCTTGACCGTCAGCACCTTGAAAGCTGGGATTCGCGACGGATCGGCGCCGGCTTTTGCCGCGACATCCTCCAGCTGGACGCGGTGGTCGCAGGCGAACGCCATCAGCGAGGGGATGTCGCGCCGGCGCGTGGTCGCCCAATGGATGTGATTGATCGCCTCGTCCTTGCGCAGCGCCAGATGCTTGCTGCCGTTTTTCAGGAAGAACTGCAATTCCTCGAAAGTCGGGTATTCCGGTGCGCAGAGCAGCCGCGACACGGCAAAGGCGCCGCAGGCATTGGCCCAGGTCGCCGCCGTCGCCAGGCCTTCCTCGCCGAGCCAGCCGCGCAGGAAGCCCGACATGAAGGCGTCGCCGGCGCCGAGCACATTGTAGACCTCGATTGGAAATCCCTTGCCGACGATACCGTCCTCGAGGTCGTCGCTGATCGGCCCGTCATAGACGATGCAGCCCATGGCGCCGCGTTTCAGCACGATGGTTGCCGCCGACAGCGAGCGGATGGTTTTCAGCGCGCTCAGGCAATCGTCTGCGCCCGAGGCGATCATGATTTCCTCTTCGGTGCCGACGATGAGATCGCAATCGGGCAGCACCGTCTTCAACTGCGCCGAGACGCGGTCGGATTTCACATAGCGCTCGAAGCCTTCGGCGTGGCCGGCGAGACCCCAGAGGTTGGGACGGTAGTCGATGTCGAACACCACCTTGCCGCCCTTGGCTTTCATGACACGGATCGCCTTGCGCTGGGCGGCGTCGCTGTTGGGCCGTGAAAAATGCGTGCCGGTGACGACGACCGCGCGTGCCGAAGCGATGAACGCCTCATCGATATCGTCTTTCGAAAGCGCCATGTCGGCGCAATCGCTGCGATAGAAGATCATCGGCGAGACGCCTTCATCCTCGACCGACAGCAGCACCAGGGCGGTCAGCCGCTCCGGATCGGTCTTGAGGCCTTGGACCGAAACGCCCTCGCGGGTCAGCTGCTCGCGGATGAAGCGGCCCATCTGCTCATTGCCGACGCGGGTGAGCAGCGCCGAGCGCAGGCCGAGCCTGGCAGTACCGACCGCGATATTGGCCGGACAGCCGCCGACCGACTTGGCAAAGGAAGTAATGTCCTCGAGGCGCGAGCCGATCTGCTGACCATAGAGATCGACGGAAGCGCGGCCGATGGTGATGATGTCGAGCGGCGCATGTCTCGCTTCCACGGCTTCGCCCATTCGAACCTCCCATCGGCTTTGTTGTCTTGGGTAACACGCGCGAGCGGCAGCGTGGCGCCGGCAATATGAAATAATAATTCCAATCCATAGTCAATATGGAACGAGCATTCCCAAGGCTGAAAAGTGCTGTGCAAGGCTCGCGCGTTCAGAAACTTTGAAGTCAGACGAACGTCAAGTGTCTACCACTGAAACCAGCTGATTTACCAAGGAAGCGGGCCGTCATCGTTGAAGTACCCGGCGGTCGGGCCATCGGCGTCCAAGGTCGCCAGGTGAATGACGATCTCGGCCGCCTGCTGCACCGTGCGGTGACCTTTATACCCGTTGAGATCGGTGGCAGTGTAGCCGGGCGCCGCGGCGTTGACCTTGATGCCTTGCGGCGCGAGCTCCCTGGCGAACGCCACCGTGATGGCATTCAAGGCTGTCTTGGAGCTGCCGTAGCCCATCATGTTAACGGCGTGGTTCGCAGTGGCGGGATCGAGCGCCCGGCCGATGGACCCGGTGGAGCTGCTCACCATCACGATCCGGGCAGCAGGTGCTGCCAGCAGCAGCGGCAGGAATGCCTGGGTCACGCGGATCGGGCCGAAGACATTGACGTCGTAGGTGGCCTGGATGTCGGCGATCCGCTGCTGGCTCGGCGGCAGGTCGTAATTGATGGCGACGCCGGCGTTATTCACCAGCACGTCGAGGCAGGGGCTGGCCTGCCTGAATGCCTCGGCTGCCGCCTTCACACTGTCATCCCGCGTGACGTCCAGCTCGAGCCACTCCACGTCGAGGCCTTCGGCGCGCAATGCCTGCGCCGCCGCCATGCCGCGTTCGGCGCTCCTGGCGCCGAGCCAGACCTTGAAGCCCATGGTCGCCAGTCGCCGGGCGATTTCACGGCCTATACCCTTGTTGGCGCCGGTCACCAGCGCGCTTTTCGATGTTCTCATAATCGGTGTCTCCATTTTTCTTGTGGAAGACCCACAAATGGTGCGAGGCAGCGGGCGTTGCGCGCCGGAAACTCTCCAGCTCTTGCCTAATCCTCTCACGCTGTTGCGCCGCCGGTGCGAATGCGCGATGCTGGCGCAATGAGCGAAGCGCTGCAGGAGTTGATCGAGATCGCCAGCCGCCATGCGCGCGGGCGACGAACAAGAACGGCGGTTCCCCGCGTTTCGATCGGCCGCAGCGAAGTCGCCACGCCGCCATTGTCAGGGGTGTGGGGGTCGGGGATCTTATTCGTACTGCAGGGCGCGAAGACGGTTCTGATCGGCGACCGGGCTCTTCGTTACAATCCGGCCAGCTATTTCATCTATACTGTCGAGACGCCCACCATCAGCCAGATAATCGAAGCGAGCACGGCGCGTCCTTACCTGGCCATTGGCTTGACCCTTGACCTGCAGGCCGTCGCCGCGCTCCTCGTCGAGCACGCGCCGGCCCTCAGTGGCGACAGTTTCTCCACCTCTCCCGCTGATGACGATCTGCTCGACGCGTCGCGTCGAATGATGCGGCTGCTTGACCGGCCAGCGGAGATTCCCGTGCTCGCGACCATGATCGAGCGGGAGATGCTGTTTCGGCTCTTGCAAGGCCCCCAAGGCGGAAAGCTTCGTGAACTTGCGCGCGCCGATGGCCATCTGTCCCGGATTGGCCGGGCGATCGCCTGGATCCGTTCGCATCCCCATCAGCCGGTCCGGGTCGGCGATCTGGCCGAGATTGCCCGTATGAGCAGTGCTGCGTTTTATCGTCACTTCAAGGCGGCGACGGCCATGAGCCCAATCCAGTATCAAAAGCAAATCCGCTTGCTGGAAGCCCGCCATCTGCTGATTGCCCAGCCGGGCAACGTCGCACGTGTCGCCTTCGCCGTCGGCTATGAGAGTGCTTCCCAGTTCAGCCGGGAGTATGCCCGCCAGTTCGGGTCGCCGCCTGCCCGCGACGCAGCGCGGCTTTCGGCAGAAGGCGAAACGGCAATAGAGGTGATCTAAGGCTTGCGCTTCTTGCCAGTATCGCGCCGCTTCTCGCCGACCGCGACGGTCAGCGCCATAGCCAAAGCCATCGTCGCCGACAGCGAGCGGAAGCCGGCGAAATCGGCCTCGGCGACCTCGAACCAGACCCTGGCGAATTGGGCGAGTGGCGAAAAGGAGCTGTCGGTAATCGCCACGATCGGCACCCCTTGCTCCGAAATGACGCGCGCCTCCTCGATGGTGGCCGGGGCATAGGGCGAAAAGCTGATAGCGATCACGGCGTCCCTTGGAGAGGCAAAGCCGATCATCTCTGCATTGAGGCCGGCGGCCGATTCGATCAGCTGGTTGCGGATCTTGAGCTTGCCCAATGCATAGGCGATATAGGAGGCGACCGGGTAGGAGCGCCGCTTGGCCAGCACGTAAATGGTTTCGGCCTTGGCCAACACGGTGATCGCATCTTCGAAATGGTCTTCATTCAGCGTGCGCGAAATGTCGTTGAGCGAGGTACTGGCTGCGGCAACAAAACCGTCGAAAATCGCGCGGTGGCCGGCGCCTTCCTCGGCCTTGGCGCGCAATGCCGCCAGCCTTTCATCATAGGATGAATTGCGCTCGCGCAGGCGCTCGCGAAACACCAACTGCAGGCTGGTGAAACCGTCAAAACCAAGCTGCTGGGCAAAGCGGATCAGGGTCGAAGGCTGGACACCGGCGGAAGCGGCGATGCTGGCAGCGGTGCCGAAGGCGATATCGTCTGGGTTGTCGAGCGCATAGGCGGCGATCTGGGCGATACGTTTCGGCAGGCTGTGGCGCCGCTCCAGGATCGTCGCCCGCAGCGTCTCGAAATCGCGCGGCACCCGTTCGTCCATCGTCGCTCCGCCCAGGCTCATCGTCGGTTCCCTCTGTGCCCCATCATAGCGGGCCTGTGCAAGAACACCATAAAAAATGAGGCAAGCGTTCCATTTACAAACAAAATGGACTAATTCATCCACACAATTTGCGCACACGGAGGCAAGGCAGATGATCGGGGTAGGTCTTATCGGTACGGGCTTCATGGGCAAGTGCCACGCCATCGCCTGGAACGCAGTTGGCACCGTCTTTCCCGATGTGGACAAGCCAAGGATGGTCCATCTCGGCGAGGTCAACGAGGACCTTGCCAAACGGCGTGCCACCGAATTCGGCTTCGCCAAGGCGTCCGGCGATTGGCGCGCTGTCGTCGACGACCCGGAGGTCGATGTCATCTCGCTGACCACGCCGAACCAGTTCCACCCGGAAATGGCCATCGCCATCCTCGAAGCCGGCAAGCATCTGTGGTGTGAAAAACCGATGGCGCCAAGTTTTGCGGAGGCGCAAGCAATGGCTGCGGCGGCCCAAAAGTCCGGCAAGGTGGCCGCGCTTGGCTATAACTATATTCAGAACCCAGCGATCCGCCATATCGGCGCGCTGCTCGACGAGAAGATCATCGGCGAGGTCAACCATCTGCGTATCGAGATGGACGAGGACTTCATGGCCGATCCGGAGGCGCTGTTCTTCTGGAAGCACGAGGCGGCGTCCGGTTACGGCGCGCTCGACGATTTCGCCGTGCATCCGCTGTCGCTCATCGCCGTACTGTTCGGCCGCGTTGCCCGCGTCATGTGCGACATGGCCAAACCCTATGCCGACCGCCGCGTCGCCTCGGGCGGGCGCCGCGCGGTCGAGACCTACGACATCGCCAGCATCCTGATGCATCTCGAAAACGGCATCGCCGGCACGCTGCTGGTCAACCGTTCGGCCTGGGGCCGCAAAGGCCGGATCGCCATCCAGATTTTTGGCTCGAAGGGCTCGATCCTGTACGACCAGGAGCGGATGAATGAGTTCCAACTCTATCTGACGGCCGACCGGCCGACCGAGCAAGGCTATCGCACCATCCTGGTGGCGCCGCATCATAAGCCTTATGACGCCTTCCTGCCGGCGCCCGGCCACGGCCTTGGCTTTAATGACCTCAAGATTATCGAATGCCGGGAACTGTTGACGCGACTTGCCGGCAAGCCGGCGCGGATCATCGATTTCGACGAAGGCCTGGAGATCGAGCGCACGGTGCACGCGATGGCGCGCTCGTTCGCGGAACAGCGCTGGATGGAGGTGCGGTAGTAAGCCCGCGCTGGTCTCCCCTTCTCCCCCAGGGGGACCCCTAGGGGAGAGCGACTGTCTTGGCTGTCAAGTTGTTTGCCACGGTTTTTGATCCCGGACGATAGCGTTGAGAATGGTGAGAAGCTTGC